>NZ_DASZJJ010000322.1:0-2920 GCF_035948235.1 Paraburkholderia sp.
CGCGCAACGATTGGCCCCTGGTTGGGCAGTGTATCGACAATGCCTTCCGCTTCGAGATGGCGCAGCACTTCGCGCACGACCGAGCGGCTCACCCCCAGTTCCTCGCAGAGCGTGCGCTCGACCAGCCGCTCGCCCGGCGCGAAATGCGCGTCCAGAATCGCCTGGCGCATCTTCTGCAGCGTCAATTCGCGCAGCGTCGCCGTGGGCCGCTCCACGCGCAGCGAGGCCGCCGTGCCGTGTGTTGAGAGAGACTGCGCGAGATCGCTCATCATGCGTGCGAGAACAGACGCGTATCGCGTGCGTCCCACTCCACCACGGCCTGCGCGCCAATCGACAGACCGCTGTCATGCCGCTGCGCGGCGGGCAGCCGGATCGAAATCTCCTGCGCCCACGGCGTGGCCACCGCGTAATGCATCGCATCGCCCAGATAGGTGATGTCGCGCACCGTCACGGGTAGGCCCGCTGCCGCGGTGTTTTGCGGCGAGGTGAGGCGCATCTGCTCGGGGCGGATCATGAGCGTGCCGTCATCGCCCGCCGCCAGCGCGGGATTGAAGTTGCCGCATGCCAGTTCGAGGCCATTGGGGAACACGCCGTTCGCCAGCCCATCGCGGCTTGCCGTGACGCGCACCGGCAGAAAGTTGGAATTGCCGATAAAGCCGGCCACGAAGCGCGACGCCGGATTCGCGTAAAGCTCTTCGCCCGTACCCACCTGTTCAATACGCCCCTTGTTGAACACGGCGATGCGATCCGACAAGCGCAGCGCTTCTTCCTGATCGTGCGTCACATAGAGAATCGTCACGCCCGTTTCCTGATGGATGCGGCGCAGTTCGAGCTGGATTTCCTCGCGCAGCTTCTTGTCGAGCGCCGAGAGCGGCTCGTCCATCAACAGCACCGGCGGATCGTAGGCGAGCGCGCGGGCAATCGCCACGCGCTGCTGTTGTCCACCGGACAGTTGCGCAGGCATGCGGTCGCGGCATTCGGACAGATGCACGAGCGCAAGCATTTTTTCGACTTTCGCTTTTATTTCGGATTCCGGACGACGTCGCACACGCAGCGGAAACGCCACGTTCTCGCCCACCGTCAGATGCGGAAACAGCGTATAGCGCTGGAACACCATGCCGATGTTGCGCTTGTTGGGCGCAACCGCCAGCAGCGGCTTGCCGTCGAGCAGCACGCGCCCTTCGGTCGGCTCCTGGAAGCCCGCGACGATATAGAGCGTCGTACTCTTGCCCGAGCCGGACGGCCCGAGAAAGGTCATGAACTCGCCCTTGCGCACGTCGAGTGACACGCTGTCGATGGCGACCACGTCGTCGTAGGTCTTGCGCAGGCGCTGGATTTGCAGGAATGCGGCAGTCATGGCTTACGTCTCCGGGTCGTATTAGTGGATCGCCTGGCGAGCGCGGCGCAGCAAGGCGCTCGCCAGCATCAGCAAGGTGGTGAGCGCCACCAGCAGCGAGGACGCCGCCGCCACCACGGGCGTGAGGTCCTGGCGCAGCGTCGCCCAGATGCGCACGGGCAAGGTTTGCAAGGTGGGACTCGCCATGAAGATCGACACCACCACTTCGTCCCACGAGGCGAGGAACGAGAAGATCGCCGCTGCCGCCAGGCCCAGGCGGATCGCGGGCAAGGTCACGCGCCACTTCACGGCCAGCGGCGAGGCGCCGCAAATCAGCGCCGCGTCTTCCAGCGCAGTGTCGAAGGCCGAGAGCGAATTGCTGATGGCGATGATCGAGAACGGCAGCGCGATGATCAGATGGCCGATCACGAAGCCCGTCATCGTGCCCGCAAGGCCGATGCGCAAAAAGAACGCATAGAGCGCCACTGCGAGCACGACCACGGGCAGCACCATCGGCGTGAGGAAGAACGCCTGCACGACGGCGCGGCCACGAAACTTGCCGCGCACGAGCGCAAGCGACGCGAGAAAACCCAGCGCAACCGACAGCACCGTGACGATCACCGCCAGCTTCATGCTGGTCATCAGCGAATCGAGCCAGCCCGCGTCCGTGAAGAGCTGGCGATACCACTCCAGCGTCCAGCCCGGCGCGGGAAACGCGAGCCACTGCGAGTCGCCAAACGACAGCGCGACGATAAAGAGAATCGGCAACAACAGGAACAGGGCCACCACCGCGCCAATGGCGACGAGCAGCGCACGCACCGCGCCAAGACGATCGAAGTCGAGCAGCATGTCAACGTCCTCCGGAAATCTGGCGCGCGCCGGTCAGGCGCAGTTGCAGCGCATAGAGGCCGAGCGTCACGGCCAGCAGCACGAACGCGGCGGCACCGGCAAGTCCCCAGTTCAGCAGTTCCTGCACGAGCTGGGCGATCAGTTCGGCGAGCATCATGTACGACGGGCCGCCAAGCAGTGCAGGGGTCACGAAGTAGCCGAGCGCCATCACGAACACCATCAGCGCGCCCGAGGCAATGCCCGGCATCGCCAGCGGCACGAGAATGCGCCAGAAGGCCTGCCAGCGGCTTGCGCCGCACACGGCGGCAGCGCGCAGCGTGGCGGGATCGATGCCGCGCAGCGTCGCGTGCAGCGGCATCACCAGAAACGGCAGCATGATGTACGTCATGCCCACCGTCACGCCGATCAGATTGTTCACGAGGGTAAGCGGCTGATCGATGATGCCACGCGCCATCAGCAGACGGTTGATCGGGCCGGTCTGCTGGAGCAGCACCATCCAGGCGAACGTGCGCGCGAGCAGATTGGTCCACATCGACAGCAGCATGATCGAAAACAGCGTGGTGCTGAGCCAGCGCGGCGCGATGGCCAGCAGCCACGCGGTGGGAAAGCCGATTGCCACCGTCACCGCAGTCACGACGCCCGCCACCAGAAACGTATTGCCGAACACCCGCAAATAAGTGGTCGAGCCCAGCAGTTGCGCGTAGTTGTGCAGGCCGGGCGTCGGCTCCATCACGC
>NZ_DASZJJ010000323.1:0-5972 GCF_035948235.1 Paraburkholderia sp.
CAGCCTCGAAGAACTCAGCCTGCTCGCCAAAAGCGCGGGCGCCACTCCTGCTGTCACGCTCACCGGGCGCCGCTCGAGCCCCGACGCCGCCATGTTCATCGGCAGCGGCAAGGCCGAGGAACTGCGCCTCGCCTGTGAAGCGAACGACATCGAAATCGTCATCTTCAATCACGCGCTATCGCCCGCCCAGCAACGTAACCTGGAGCGCGCTCTTGGCCGCCGCGTGGTGGATCGTACGAGCCTCATTCTCGACATCTTTGCGCAACGCGCACGCAGCCACGAAGGCAAGCTGCAGGTCGAACTCGCCCAGCTTCAGTATCTCGCTACGCGCCTCGTGCGCGCCTGGACCCACCTTGAGCGTCAGAAGGGCGGTATTGGTCTGCGCGGTCCTGGCGAAACGCAGCTTGAAACCGACCGCCGCCTGATTGGCGAGCGTATCAAGATGCTGCAGGGCAAGCTTGCGAAGCTGCGCCGTCAACACGGCACGCAGCGCCGTCAGCGCGAACGCACGCGCACCATGTCGGTGTCGCTCGTCGGCTATACGAACGCGGGCAAATCCACGCTGTTCAATGCGCTCACCAAGGCGCAGGCCTACGCCGCCGACCAGCTCTTCGCGACGCTCGATACGACTTCGCGGCGCGTGTGGCTCGGCGACGAAGTCGGCCAGATCGTGCTGTCCGATACCGTTGGTTTCATCCGCGAACTGCCTCACCAACTGGTGGCCGCTTTCCGCGCGACGCTGCAGGAAACCGTGCAGGCAGATCTGCTGCTGCACGTGGTCGATGCGTCGAGCGCGGTGCGTCTGGACCAGATCGATCAGGTCAACGACGTGCTGCACGAGATCGGCGCCGATACGATCCGCCAGGTGCTGGTGTTCAACAAGATCGACGCCGTGCCCGAACTGGCGGCCCGAGGCGGGACGGTCGAGCGGGATGAGTATGGTAATATTTCGCGCGTCTTTTTGAGCGCGCGCACGGGCGTCGGACTGGATGCGCTGCGCGCCGCCATCGCCGAAATCGCGACGGCCGAACCGCTCGTCGCGCCATCGCAGCCTCAGGCCGCAGCCGACTGGAGTCCGCTGTCGCACGAACCCAGCAGGGAACCCGAGCACGGCCGCTGAACCCAAACCGGCAGCGCCCGGCGTCGCCCTCGTGGTGCGCGGGCGCATTTCCACGCACATGACCCGCTGTCTACTCTGGTGAACGAACACAGGTGAACGATTACAACAAGCGGACTGGCTGGCGCGCGCGTGCCATTTTCTCGCTGAACGACCCGCGATGGGGTCGCGGCGAGGGCAATGGCCAGCGCAACGATGACGCGCGGCGTCCCTCCGGTAACAAGGACAACAACGGCGACGGCCCGCCCGATCTCGACGAAATGTGGCGCGATTTCAATCGCCGCCTGTCGTCGTTCTTCGGCAAGAAGGGCAAGGGACCCGGTGGCCTCGGCCCGCGTCCGGACAACGGTCACGGTGCGCGCATTGGCGTAGGCCTCGTGCTGGGCGTGCTGATCGCCATCTATATCGGCAGCGGTGTGTTCATCGTTCAGGACGGTCAGGCTGGCGTCGTGCTTCAGTTCGGCCAGTACCGCCACGCTGTGGGCCCGGGCGTGCATTGGCGCATGCCGTTCCCGTTCCAGGCGCACGACATCGTCAACGTCGGCCAGATCCGCAGCGTCGAGATCGGCCGCAACAATCCGGTGCCGCCGTCGAACGTGAAGGACGCCTCGGTGATCACGCACGATGGTGACATTCTCGATGTGCGTCTGATCGTCCAGTACCAGGTCAAACAGCCTACCGACTATCTGTTCCGCAGCGTCGATCCCGATCTTTCCGTGAGCCAGGCCGCGCAGGCGGCGGTGCGCTCGGTGGTGGGCGCGCACAGCACCAACGATCTGCTTTACGCGGACCGCGAACCGATCCGCGCACAGCTCGCCGATACGATCCAGCACGCGCTCGACCAGTACAAGACGGGTCTGGGCGTGGTGGGCGTGACGATCCAGAGCGTCGCGGCGCCTGACCGCGTGCAGGCCGCCTTCGACGATGAAGCGAAAGCCCATCAGGACCGCGAACGCGCAAAGCGCGACGCGCAGGCTTACGCCGATCAACTGCTGCCGCGCGCACAGGCCGACGGCGCCAAACTGATCGACGACGCCAAGGCGTACAGCGACCGCGTGGTCGAGCAGGCACAAGGCGACGCCCAACGCTTTAACAGCGTCTACGAGCAGTACGCGAAGGCTCCGGCCGTGATTCGCGAGCGCATGTACCTGGATACGATGCAGCATATCTACTCGAATACGACGAAGGTGTTCGTCGACAGCAAGTCGGGCAACAACGTGATTTATCTGCCGCTCGACAAGCTCGTCGATGCTACGCGTCAGCGTGCTGCGGCCGCGGTTGCAGCATCGGGCGCGGCGGCAGCGAATGCGCCTGCCGCAACGGGCGCCGCCGATGCGAGCAGCAATCCGAACACCGGCGCGAACACCGGCGCAGCATCGGCGCCCGCGACCAATAGCGATACGCAGCAGAGCGTTCAGCCGCAAGGTTCGCAAAGCCCGCAGCAAGGTGCCCAACAGCAAGGTGCCCAGCAGCAGGGCGCAGCACCGGCTCCCTCGGCCAGCGACGCGGCGCAAGCCGCAAGCGATGCCTTCCGTTCGCGCGACGCGTTCCGCTCGCGTGGCCGCGAAGACGACGTGCAATAAGGGGCGCCGATATGAACAAGATCATTGCGTTCGTCGTCGCCTTCGTGGTGGTGGTGCTGGTGGCGTCGTCGTCGGTGTTCGTCGTCGATCCGCGCCATGTGGCTGTGGTGTCGTCGTCGGGCGGCTCGAAAGCCTCGCTCGCCGAGCCGGGCTTGCACGTCAAGCTGCCGCCGCCGTTCCAGACCGCGACTTTCCTCGACACCCGCATCCAGGCGTTTGATGCGCCGGACGCCGACCGCTACACGACCTCGGACAAGACCGAGCTGCTCGTGAACCCGGTGGTGCGTTATCGCATCGGCGAGCCGCTCAAGCTGTTTGCGGCGACCAAGGGCGACCCGCAGACGCTCGCCGACCGCCTCGCTTCGCTGTCGCGCGACGCGCTGTCCGATGCGTTCTCGAAGGTCACGCTCACCGACGCGCTGGCGCAGCAGGAAGCCATCGCCAGCCGCGCGCGCGACGAGTTGAAGACCGCCGCTGCGCCGCTCGGCATCGACGTGATCGATATCGAACTCACGCGCATCGACTATCCGGCCGAACTCGCCGATGTGGTCTACAAGCGCATGAGCGCCGCGCGCGAGCAGGCCGCCGCCGACGAGCGCGCGAAGGGCGCAGCCGAGGCGCAGCAGATCAAGGACGATGCGGAGCGCAAGCAGCAGGGCGCGGTCGCGGATGCGTACAGCCAGGCGCAGGCCATCAAGGGCGAAGGCGACGGCAAGGCTGCCGCGATCGCCGCGCAGGCGTACGGTCGCGATCCGGACTTCTACCGCTTCTACCAGAGCATGCAGGCCTATCGCCAGAGCTTCAAGCCGGGCGACGTGGTCGTGGTCGACTCATCGAGCGACTTCTTCCGCTACATGCGCAGTCCTAACGGAGACGCGCCGCCGGCTCCCGCCGCGCCGCGCAAACACTAAACGAGACAATGGCGTCGCGCACGTGCGCGGCGCATCTTCTTCGCATGGACATAGCCGGCTCCCTGTTGCTCGCGATCGCGTTGATGCTGATTATCGAGGGCATGTTCCCGTTCGTCTTTCCGACGGCGTGGCGCGACACTTTCCGTAGAATTGCGGAACGGCCGCCGCATCACATCCGCATTGGCGGGCTGATCGTGATGGGACTCGGTCTCGTGCTGCTGATGCTCGCCACCTGAATTCAAGGCGCGCGCCGCGAGGCGCTCGCCGTTTCTATCGTCCGGCCCGCGCAGGGCGTGCGTTCGCGCGCGCCGTCGCTGCGTTGTTTTGCAGTGTTTTTGTGCGGCCCTTATCGTCGTAGGACTCCCCCGATGTCGACCTGGTTACTTCCCGAGAATATCGCCGACGTGCTGCCGTCCGAGGCGCGCAAGATCGAAGAGCTGCGCCGCCGCCTGCTGGACCGCTTCCGCGCCTACGGCTACGAAATGGTCATGCCGCCGCTGCTCGAATACATCGAGTCGCTGCTGGTGGGCAGCGGCCGCGATCTGGACCTGCGCACCTTCAAACTCGTCGACCAACTGTCGGGCCGCACGCTCGGCCTGCGCGCCGACATCACGCCGCAGGTCGCGCGCATCGACGCGCATCTCTTGAACCGTCAGGGCGTGACGCGCCTTTGCTACGCGGGCAACGTGGTGCATACGCGTCCGCGCGGCCTGCACGCAACGCGCGAACAGATCCAGATCGGCGCTGAAATCTACGGCCACGCCGGCCTTGAAGCCGACCTCGAAATCCAGCAATTGCTGCTCGACGCGCTGCGCCTCGCGGGCCTGTCGAAAGTGCGTCTGGACCTGTCGCACGCGGGCGTGCTCGCGGCGATTTTCGAAGCCGATCCGGCTGCGGCGGCGCTCGGCGACGCTCTGTATGAAGCGCTCGCAGGAAAGGACGTGCCGCGCCTGGCCGAACTCACGGCCAATCTGCCGGCGGCTTCGCGCGACGCACTGCGCGCGCTGCCGTCGCTTTACGGCGATGCGAGCGTGATCGACGAGGCGCGCCAGCGTCTGCCGGCGCTGCCGGGCATCGCGCGCGCGCTCGACGATCTGGCCTTCCTGATGGGCGAAGTCAAGGGCGCGGAACTGATGCTCGACCTCGCGGATCTGGGCGGCTACGCGTACCACAGCGGCGTGATGTTCTCGGCTTACGTCGACGGCGTGCCGAACGCCGTGGCGCGCGGTGGCCGCTACGACAAGGTGGGCCAGGCGTATGGCCGCGCCCGCGCGGCGACGGGTTTTTCGCTCGATCTGCGCGAAGTGGCGCGAATTTCGCCGGTGGAAGCGCGCAGCAGCGCGATCCTCGCGCCGTGGCGCCACGACGAGGCGCTGCGTGCGGCCGTCGCGGCCCTGCGCGACGCGGGCGAAGTGGTGATCCAGGCGCTGCCGGGTCATGAGCACGACATGGACGAATTCGCCTGCGACCGCGTGCTGGTCGAGCGCGACGGCGCGTGGGTGGTGGAAGCGCACGGCGCCTGAAATGTCCGCGGGATGGCGCGGGAAGGGCGTTCAAAGCCAGCCGTAAGCGCTGGCTGCCCACCCGCATGCCGTTGAGTGCAAAAGGAAATTCCGCGAATTTCGGGAAAAAATGGCGGCCTTGCCGCCGAACCCAGGTAGAATACGTTTTTACCAAGAGTCACGCTAAGTGACTGATTTAAAAGTAAAAGTGTAGTAAAAAGGGTAGTTGGGTAGCCAAAAGGGTATCCAGTGAACCTTACAAATGTATTTCACATCTCCCAAGATGAGCCAGCCAAAGCCATCTTGGGACACCCCTCTACCGAAGTACCCATCACCGCGCGTTCTAAGAGCTTCTACAGGCTCACCACCAACAGGCATGGTACGTATACCATCAGGCTTGTTGTGCCCCTTTTGCTACAGCCCATTTTCAAGTGCCGTGAGATTAAGAAAAGTCTTGGGACCAAAGACTTTAAAAAAGCAAGAATGCTTGCTTTACATCTATCATCTCAATTTGATTTGTTAGTTAATTTTAATATGAAAAAGCATGTCACTGATTTTGATTTGAATAATCAAATCTTAAAAGAACTCAAAGTAAAATTTGGTGGTGGTGAGTTTGAATTTAATAATTTAAGCGACCCAGCAGAACAAGAGGCCTATAAAGCTTTGCTTGCTATGTCAAGTCAACAATCAGGTGTAACCCAGCCTCAAGCCGCAGATAGCCAAATTCCACTTTACCAATCAAAGTATTTGGTATCTGATGTAAAAAATGAATATTTTACTGAAATTGAGAAAACATTAGCACCAAAAACCTATTCTTTATATAAGCGGGAAATTGGTGCGTATCTTGATTTCGCAACTG
>NZ_DASZJJ010000324.1:0-13763 GCF_035948235.1 Paraburkholderia sp.
AGCTGGTCCCACCCCTTCCCATCCCGAACAGGACCGTGAAACAGCTCCACGCCGATGATAGTGCGGATTGCCCGTGTGAAAGTAGGTAATCGTCAGGCTCCTTATGCAGTACGTCCAGAACCCCGGTTTCTCCGAAAGAGAACCGGGGTTCTGGCGTTTGGGCGCGGGAAACCCACACGCACAAAGCGATGCAGACAAAAAAGCCGTCCCTTGGGACGGCTTTTTTGCATTCAAACACCGCAAACTCAACTCGCCGAATTCTGCTCCGCGCCAGGCAAACCTTGCGGCGCCAGCGCAGCTGCATCCGCGAGCTGCTCCTGCGTAAGCTCCTCGAGCAACGCCATATCGCGCGCAATCACCTGCGGAAGATGTGCCCGCAAAAACTCCACCCACGTCTTGGTTTTCGCATCGACGAATTTGCGTGACGGATACAGCGCATACACATTGCTCTTTTGCAGGATGTGCTGCGGCAACACACGCACCAGCGTGCCGTTACGCAGGCCCTCGATCGCTGCATACACGGGCAGCGTGCCAATACCCATACCCTCGCGAATCGCCACTGCGAGCGATTCGGCGATATTCACCTGCACCGGACCGTCGACGTGCATCTCGATGCTCCCGTCCGGGCCTTCCAGCGTCCATTCGTGCGCATCCGACGTCGGCGTCTTGAGGATCAAACAGTCGTGATGAGCTAGATCGGCTGGCGTGCGCGGCGCGCCGTGCATATGCACATAAGCTGGCGATGCACACAGGATGCTGCACGTTGAGCCGAGTTGGTGGGAAACGAGATCCGAATTCGGCAACGAAGCCGCCGTCACCACCGACACATCGCTGCTGCCTTCAAACAGATCCGGCAAACGCTGCGAAAGCGTCAATTCGACCGTTACTTCGGGGTGCAAAGCACGATAGCGCGAGATCGCCGGCAGGACGTATTGCTGCCCGATACTCGCGAAGCTATGCATGCGCAACGCGCCTGCGGGACGCTCGTGCGCGCAACTGGCTTCCTCCTCCGCGCTGTCGACGTCCGCGAGAATCTGCCCGCAGCGTTTCAGATACCGTTCGCCGGCGGGCGTCAGCGCCAGCCGCCGCGTCGAACGGTTGAGCAGGCGCGTGCGCAGATGCGCCTCCAGCTCCGACACCGCGCGCGACATGGCGCCCGTCGTCGAATCGAGCGACTGAGCGGCGGCCGTGAAACTGCCGGCTTCGACGACGCGGACAAACACCCGCATGTTTTGTAGCGTATCCATCAGACCTTCTTTAAGAACTTCTTGTTTGGCACGAAAACGATATTGTCCGCCTCGCGGGCCCCGGCATTGTTGAGCGATCTGGAACGGACGTTCCTTGCCAGTCCCGTTAATTCGCTTTATTGACGCTCCTACAATCGGCGCCTTGTCGATCCAGTTTCGCGCTTTGGCGCCGAGCTGGATCCCAAGCGTAATCCTTGTAATTGTCTTAACAATCCGAGCGTAGTGCGTTTTCCATGAACCGGCAGCCAGCGATCCATCGTGCGACCGACCCGCGTCGTCGCGCCGAAATCATTTGGCGTGCCGCGCGCCTTGCCTTGCGCGACTGGCAGGCCACGCACGGCGCGATCTGGCTTCATTTGCTCAAGACGGTTACGGCGGGATTGCTGGCGATGGGCATTGCGATGCTGCTGGACCTGCCGCAGCCGCGCATTGCGATGACCACCGTGTTCGTGTTGATGCAGCCGCTTTCCGGCATGGTGTTCGCGAAGAGCGTGTACCGCATCGTCGGCACCGCGGTCGGGATGGTCGCGGCGGTAGTGCTGGGAGCCGTGTTTATCCAGCAGCCCGAACTGTATATCGCCGGGATGACGGTGTGGGTTGCCGCCTGCACGGCGGCTGCCATGCGGAATCGGCATTTTCGTTGGTACGCGTTTGTGCTGGCCGGTTATACCGCTGCGCTGATCGGCATTCCCCTCGTGATGCAGCCCAATGGGCTGTTCCTCGCCGCGCTCGGGCGCGGGGCCGAAGTGGCCGTGGGGATTCTGTGTTCCGGGGTTGTCAGCGCCGTTATCGTGCCCCGGCAGTCGGGCTCGGTGCTCGAACGCACCTTGCGCACACGATATCTCGATTTTACTGCCTTCGCTGCGCGCGTGCTGTCTGGTGGCCTCGAAAGGGACGCATTCGAAGGGCGTTTTGCGAAGCTCGTCGATGAAATCGTCGGCTTCGAGGCCACGCGCGCTTTCTCATTTTTCGAAGACCCGACGATGCGCTCGCGCAGCCAGTTGCTGGCCCGCCTGAACGGCGAGTTCATGGATGCCAGCGCGCGTCTGCACGCGCTGCGTCAGTTGCGAAAGCGGCTGCGCTGGGGCGACGATTCGAGCGCGCCGCTTGCCCCTTATTTCAGCGAGCTTGCCGCACTGCTGGCCCAGCGACCGAGCCTCAAGGAATCGGATCGTGCCTACGCCTTGCGACTTGCGCAGGATCTCGAATCGTTCCAGCGCACGCTGCCGCGCCACGTACGCGAGACCCGCCGCCCGCTCGAAACCGCGTCGCTCGCGTCGCCCGACGCGCTACAGGACTTCGACACCTCCGCCGAACTGATCTACCGCTTCACGACGGAAATCGCCCGCTACAGCCGCACCTGGGCTTCACTGACCCAGGCGGGGCTGCCGCCCGAGCCGCGCGTCACACGCTACGTGCCCCGCACCAGCTGGTACGTGGTGGCCTTCACCTTCATGCGCACCGCCGTGGTGGTCGCCGCGGTGGGCTGGTTCTGGGTCGAGACCGACTGGCCGAGCGGCGGACTCGCGATGATCGCCGCCGCGCTCACCTGCGCGCTGACCTCTTCGGCGCCCCGCGCGACGCGCATGGCGTTCCAGATGGCGGCGGGCGCGGGCTGCGCGGCCGTCGTCGGCTATCTGCTGATGTGCTACGTCTACCCGAACGTCGATGGCTTCCCGCTGCTCTGCGCGGCGCTGGCACCGGCGCTTGCGCTGGGCGCGTTCTTCGCGACGCGTCCCCGCATCGCCGGCTTCGGGGTCGGGTTCTCGGTGTTTCTGTGTCTGCTCGCGGGGCCGGACAACGTGATCGCCTATGCGCCCGATCTGCTGATCAACAACGGCATCGCCGTGGTGACGGCGATGGTGGTGGCCGCGCTCGCGTTCTCGGTGGTGTTCCCGCCGCATATGGGCTGGCTGGTCGAGCGCATGTGCGCCGCGCTGCGCGGCCAGGTTGTGCTCGCCTGCCGTGGCGAGCTGCCCGGCATCGGCCAGCACTTCCAGTCGGGCGCCCATGACCTGATGCATCAATTGCGGCTGCTGCTCAATGGCCGCAGGCAGGCGCACCGTCGTGCGCTGCGCTGGATGCTGGTGACACTCGAAGTGGGGCACGCGGTTATCGATCTGCGCCATGACGCGCAAGCCGCCGCATGGCTCGCCGATGCGGACAGCCGCTGGGAACACGCGCTCGAACGCGTCCTGGCCGATATCGCGCGGCTGTTCGAGCAGCCCGACGCCGCCCAGCTCGATCGGGCGCTCCAGGCCGTGCGCACGGCCACCTGGATCGCCCAGGAGGCGCTCCCGCACGTCCACCATGACCGCGATCAGCGCCACGACGTGCAGCGGCTTCTGAGCCATCTCCACTTCATCCGTAGCGCACTCATCGACCGCGACGCGCCGCTCGGCGCGCACGCGCGCCAGTCGCGCCGCCGCCGCGCGCTGCGTCTGCGCTTGTCCTGAAGAGGCGTGAAGGGTCCTTCAGGGCGCACCTGCGTGATCTTGCCGCAGTCTGGAAATATGCCTTCCACCCCGCCTCCTTAATCAATCCAGGCCCCGGTCATATAGTGACATCACTGCTTCGGCAGTACCCGTTAGCACTGGAGAGTGAAATGAAGTCCCTGAAGATCGCTGTTGTTGCCTGTTCCATGTTTGCCGCCGCCGCTGCCTATGCACAGAACGACGCAACCGCAGCGGGCGTCCCCGAGCAGGTCGCCCAAAGCGCAGCGCAGCCTGCTGCTCAAGCGTCCTCGCACCGCGAAATGACGCCGGCAAAGAAAGACGAATGCGTCGGACCTGCCAGCTTCTGCAACATCTATTTCGGTAGCTGAGATCGAGTAACCGCCCGCCATGTGCCGGCGCAAGCTTGAAAGTCATGCCGCGGCGCCTTCCTGTGAGGTCCCGCGGCTTTTGCGCATTCCGGCTGCAAAAGTCTATTGCGAAGCCGTGATGCAAAGCCGCCAAAGCGAGACCTGAAAATGGGCACTTGGCGATCAGAGAGTTTGTGGAGACTGTGATGTACGAAGACCGTATCCGTTGTGCCGCACTGCGCGGGAAAATCACCTCGGCTGCCGAGGCAGCTCAACTCGTGCGCAACGGCATGCGCGTGGGCGCCAGCGGCTTCACGCGCGCAGGCGACACCAAGGCCGTGCCGATCGAGCTTGCCCGCCGCGCGCGCGAAGAGAAGGAGCCGCTGCGTATCACGCTGATGACGGGCGCCTCGCTCGGCCACGACGTGGACCGCATGCTGACCGAAGCGGGCGTGCTCGAACGCCGCCTGCCGTTCCAGGTGGACACCACGCTGCGCAAGGCAATTAATCGCGGCGAAGTGATGTTCGTCGACCAGCATCTGTCCGAGACCGTCGAGATGCTGCGCGCGAACCTGCTGGGCAAGCTCGACCTCGCGATTATCGAGGCTGCGGCGATCACGGAGACGGGCGCCATCGTCCCCACGACTTCGGTCGGCAATTCGGCGAGCTTCGCGATTCTCGCGGAGAAAGTGATCGTCGAAATCAACCTCGCGCAGCCGCTCGGTCTCGAAGGTCTGCACGACGTGTGGATTCCGGGCCGCCGCCCGCATCGCGACCCGCTGCCCATCGTGCGCGTGAACGACCGCGTCGGCACCCAGGCGATCGAGATTCCGCCCGAGAAGATCGCGGCCATCGTCATTACCAACGAGCCGGACAGCCCCTCGACCGTGCTGCCCGCCGATGAAGAAACCGCGCGCATCGCGGGCCACCTCATCGACTTCCTGCAACATGAAGTCAAGCATGGCCGCATGAGCGCGCAACTGCCGCCGCTGCAGGCCGGTATCGGCACGATCGCGAACGCGGTGCTGTCGGGCTTTGTCGATTCGCCGTTCGAAGCGCTCACCATGTACTCGGAAGTGCTGCAGGATTCGACCTTCGACCTGATCGATGCGGGCAAGATGGTGTTTGCCTCGGGCGCATCGATGACGCTCTCCGCGTCGCGCCAGGCCCAGGTGCTGGCCGAACTCGACCGCTATCGCGACAAGCTGGTGCTGCGTCCGCAGGAAGTGAGCAACCATCCGGAAGTGATTCGCCGCCTCGGTCTGATCGCGCTGAACACGGCGCTGGAATGCGACATCTACGGCAACGTGAATTCCACGCATGTGGGCGGCACGCACATGATGAACGGCATCGGCGGTTCGGGCGACTTCGCGCGCAATGCCTCGTGCGCGATCTTCGCGACCAAGGCGATTGCCAAGGACGGCAAGATCTCGAGCATCGTGCCGATGGTGCCGCACGTCGACCACAACGAACATGACGTCGATGTGATCGTTACGGAGCAGGGTCTCGCCGATCTGCGCGGTCTCGCCCCGCGCGAGCGCGCGACGCTCATCATCGAGCGCTGCGTGCATCCGCTCTATCGCGACCTGCTGCGCGACTACTACAAGGACGCGCAGAAGATCGGCGGCCAGACGCCGCACAACCTCGCGCGCGCGTACGAGATGCATCTGCGCTTCAATGAGACCGGTTCGATGCTGCCGACCGTGGCGGAGGCAGGCGAACTCGTCGCGAACGCCTAAGAAGCGGCATAAGCGTCAACGCTGAAACTCAGCCATAAAAAAACGGGAGCACCGGCGACGGTGCTCCCGTTTTCTATTGGGTGCAGCGTAGTGCTACGCCCTTCGGAACATGCGGATGATGAACAGCAGGATGACCGCGCCGACGATGGCGGTGATGATCGAGCTGATCATGCCAGTGCCGATATGGATGTGGAGCAGGCCCGCAAGCCAGCCGCCGATGAACGCGCCCACGATCCCGACGATGATATCGACGATCAATCCAAAGCCGCCGCCCTTGACGAGAACGCCTGCGAGCCAGCCAGCGATGGCGCCGATGATGAGCCAGGCGATGATGCCGTGTTCCATATAGAAGACTCCCCTCGTTGGTGTGAATTAATCACGGTGAACTGGAGCTTAGTCCAAGGGCGGGATCGAGTCCACGAAACGCAGCGAGAATTGACAGTTCTTGAAATCCGCTGAGCGATGTTTCAATTAATGCAACGAAGACGAAATGAATTCGTAAGGAATGCGAGATTTTTTAACCGTCACTCGGGCGAGACTTCGGTTTCCACCGCTGTCCAGCTCACACTGGAGACGCCTTTTTCCATGCTCAGGCGGCTCGCCATCAATTCGAGCTTTGGCTGATATTTCGGATGCAGACGCATGGCGGCCGTCACGCGCAGACGTTGCGGGTCGCCCGGCATGTCCTCGCTCGTGAGGCTCTGGAACGAGAGCGGCGTCGAGTACATCGAGTTCGACAGCACGGTGCGAATATGGATTTCATCCTCTTCGCGGCACACGACCGTCAGCTCGTAGACGCGCACGAGATCGGCATTCGAGATGGGCGACTGGTTGATGATGCGGCTCACCTCGCGCAACACGGTGTTGGTGAGCAGCACGACCGCCGTGCCGGCGATGGCCGGCACATAGTGCCCCGCGCCGCACAGCACGCCCACGGCAGCCGAACACCACAGCGTGGCCGCGGTATTGATGCCCTGGATCGAGCCTTTGTCGCGCATGATCACGCCGCCGCCCAGGAAGCCCACGCCCGACACCACATAGGCCGCGATCTGCGTGACGCCGCTGGTGCCGTTGCCCGTCAATACGCCGAGCGTCACGAACAGGCACGCGCCGCTGGCGACGAGCGTAATGGTGCGCAGGCCCGCCGTGCGCTGACGCATCTGGCGTTCCAGTCCGATGGCGACGCCGCAGGCGAACGCCGCGAGCAATCGCAACGCGAATTCGTAAGTCATCGTTCTGTCATGAAGTGGTGGCAGGAATGCTCCGCAAACGCTTGCTGCACGGGGCGATCGGCCATCAAGGGGCGCCGTGGATCATACGCGGGACAAGGCAGCGCGCCAAGCTGACAGGCCTGCCATTTACAGGTCAGCATGTGGCCACGGCCTCCAGGCGAGACTGGCGCCATTCAGAATGAATCACGCCGGGAAGAGCAAAGACGATGCAGAGGAGCCGCTGATGGACACGTTACGCAACATGCGCATTTTCGTACGAGTGGTGGAGTCGGGCAGTTTCACGCGCGCCGCCACGAACGAAGCGATGACGACGGCGCAGGTCTCGCGCGCCGTCACCGATCTGGAATCGCGCCTGCGCACCCGGCTCCTGAACCGCACCACGCGGCGCATGTCGCTGACTGAAGCGGGCGAGCGTTATCTGCAAAGCTGCAAGCGCATTCTCGCCGACATCGACCAGGCGGAGGCCGAGGCCGCCGCCGCGCACGCGAATCCGGCGGGCAAGCTGCGCGTTTATGGCGGCACGAGTTTCGGCCAGCACTACGTGATGCCGCTGATCGCGCGCTACCAGCAGCATCTGCCCGATGTCTCCGTCGATTTGACCATCGCGCAGGAGATGCCCGACATCATCGAAGAAGGCTTCGACGTGGCCGTGGTGGTGGCCGCCGAACTCGAAGACTCCGCGCTGATCTCGCAGCAGCTCGGCAGCACGGCCGCCATTCTGTGCGCGTCGCCGGACTATCTGCGCGCGCGCGGCGTGCCGCAGTCGTTCGACGATCTGGACGCGCATACCTGCCTGCATCTCACCGATGCCAGCCTGCCGGCCGGCCAATGGGTCTCCGAAGGCCCGCACGGCGAAACCTTCCGGCATACCGGCGTCACGCCCTTCCAGGTGAACAACCCGGAAGCGCTTGCGCTCGCCATCCGCGAAGGCATGGGCATCGGGCCGCTGCCGGTGCCGGTTGCGCTGCCGGGTCTGGCCGATGGCTCGCTCGTACGCGTGCTGCCCACGCACCGCCTGCAGACGCTCAACATCTACGCGCTCTATGCCTCACGCCGCTACCTGGACGCAAAGATCCGCACCTTCGTCGAGTTTCTGCGCGAGAAGGTGCCGCTCGTACTCGAAGAGCAGGAAAGCGCGCTCGTGACCAGCAACGTGCCGTCGCGGCGCAGCACGACTGCGCCGCTGCGCGAGGCACGCCAGTTGCACGCCACCTCACACACCAAAGCCGACAAACACAACCCGCACGACAAACATGAGATGGAGCGCCTGCGCCTCGTGAACTAGGCGCCCATCCTGTAAGCACGAACAGAAAAATACGCGCGCATCATGCGCAGGGAGCGGTGCGCCCGACGTTTGCGAACGAACGGCAAAAGCACGCCACGCAAGCCGCGTTTTTGCGCCCCGCAAAGGCTGGCAATTTCGCCATATTCGCGCCAGCAACCTGCCACTGCGATTGCCTATGATGCGGCACCGTTTGATCGATGCGCGATGCGTATTTGATGTGCGTATTTGAAGCGTGCATTTAAAGCGCGTAACCCCTCATCCGATTTCGTCTGATTTGCCCGAAACCGCCTCATGTGGATAGTCAACCTCGCGCTGAAGCGGCCATACACGTTCATCGTGATGGCCATCATGATCGTGCTGGCCACGCCGTTCGTGCTGATGTCGATGGCCACCGACGTGCTGCCGAACATCAACATTCCGGTCATCAGCATCATCTGGTCGTACACGGGTTTTTCCGCTCAGGACATGGCCCAGCGCATCACCGCGGTCAACGAGCGCAGCCTCACGACCACGGTGAGCAATATCGAGCACATCGAATCGCAGTCGCTGCCCGGTATCGCCGTCATCAAGCTGTTCCTGCAGCCGGGCGCGAGCCTGCAAACCGCCATCGCCCAGGCCGTGGCATCGGAGCAGGCGCAGCTCAAGCAGATGCCGCCGGGCGCGACACCGCCGCTCGTCATCAGCTATTCGGCGTCGAGTATTCCGGTGATCCAGCTCGGGCTGTCGAGTAAATCGATGAGCGAGCAGGCGCTCGCCGACATCGCCATGAATTTTCTGCGCCCGCAGCTCATCACGATTCCGGGCGCGCAGGTCCCGTATCCCTACGGTGGCAAAACGCGCGTGATTTCCGTCGATATCGACACGCGCTCGCTGATTTCAAAAGGCCTGACGCCCGCCGACATCGTCAACGCGGTGAGCACGCAGAACCTGATTCTGCCGACCGGCACGGCCAAGCTTGGCCAGACCGAATATCGCGTCGACACCAACGCGTCTCCCGATACGATTGCGGGCCTGAACCGCATTCCCGTGCAGACCGTTAACGGCGCGACCACGTATCTGGGCGACGTCGCCCACGTGCGCGACGGCTTCACGCCGCAAACCAATATCGTGCGCCAGGACGGCCAGCGCGGCGTGCTGATGTCGATCCTCAAGAGCGGCGATGCCTCCACGCTGCAAGTGGTGGGCAAGCTCAAGAGCCTGCTGCCGCAGGTGCGCCAGACGCTGCCGCAGGATCTGGTGATCCAGCCGCTGTTCGACCAGTCGATCTTCGTTTCCGCGGCGGTGCAGGGCGTGGTGCGCGAAGCGCTGATTGCCGCTGCGCTCACGGCTGCGATGATCCTGCTGTTTCTCGGCAACTGGCGCAGCACGCTCATCATCGCGGTGTCGATCCCGCTGTCGATTCTGGCGTCGATCATCACGCTCTACGCACTCGGCGAAACGATCAACATCATGACGCTGGGCGGCCTTGCGCTCGCGGTGGGCATTCTGGTTGACGACGCAACGGTCACAATCGAAAACATCGAACGACACCTGCATTTAGGCGCCGATCTGCACGAAGGCATTCTGGAAGGCGCGGGCGAAATCGCGGTGCCTGCGCTGGTTTCGACGCTGTGTATCTGTATCGTGTTCGTGCCGATGTTCTTCCTTACGGGCGTGGCGCGCTTCCTGTTCGTGCCGCTGGCGGAAGCCGTGGTGTTCGCGATGATCGCCTCGTATGTGCTTTCGCGCACGCTGGTGCCCACGCTCGCGATGCTGCTGTTCACGGGTCACGATCCGTCGACGCAGCCAAAGAAAGGCGCTCGCGTGTCGATGTTCGCGCGTGTGCACGAGCGCTTCAATCACGGCTTCGAGCGCGTGCGCGCCAATTACATCGCGCTCCTGAGCGTTCTGCTCGCGCGGCGGCGCTTCTTCGGCGTGACATTCCTGTCGTTCTGCGTGCTTTCGCTAGGGCTCGTGTTTTTCCTCGGCCGCGACTTCTTCCCCTCGGTCGATGCGGGCAATATCCGCTTGCATATGCGCGCGCCCACGGGTTATCGCATCGAGGAAACCGCGCGCCTGGCCGACGAAGTCGAACGCACGATCCGCACGGTGGTGCCCGCCGACCAGCTTGCGACCATCGTGGACAATCTGGGCCTGCCTTATAGCGGCATTAACCTCTCGTATAGCAACTCGGGCACGATGGGCACGCTCGACGGCGAAATCCAGATCGCGCTCAAACCCGATCACGATCCCTCGCACGTCTATATCGACAAACTTCGCACGCTGCTGCCGCAGCGCTTTCCGGGCGTGGAGTTCTTCTTCCAGCCCGCCGACATCATCACGCAGATCCTCAACTTCGGTCAGCCCGCGGCGATCGACGTGCAGGTGGTGGGCTCCGATCTCGGCAAGAACATGGCGCTGGCCAGCACGCTGCTCAAGCAGGTGCGCCAGTTGCCGGGCGCGGTCGATGCCCATATCGAGCAGCGCAACAACGAGCCCGCGCTGATGCTGGCGATGGACCGCTCGCGCATGCAGCAACTGAATTTGAGCCCGCAAAACGTGGCCCAGGATGTGCTGATCGCGCTTTCCGGCAGCTCGCAGACTTCACCCGCGTTCTGGGTCAGCCCGCAGAACGGCGTGGAATATCCGCTGGCCGTGCAGACGCCGCAGTATCGCGAAACATCGCTTAACGAAGTGATGGGCACGCCGGTCTCCGCGCATGAGGGCAGTGCGGCGGCGCCGCTGCAGCTCGTCAGCAATCTGGTGCAGCTCAAGCCGCACGACGGCCCGGCCATCGTCACGCACTACAACATCCGTCCTGTGATCGATCTGCTGGTGAGCGTGGAAGGCAGTGATCTGGGCGCCGTGGGCGCGCAGATCGACAACCTCATCAAGAACGTGCAGGCGCATGCGCCGCGCGGCACCACCGTCACCATGCGAGGCCAGATCGACACGATGCGTTCCTCGTTCATTGGTCTGGGTGTGGGTATTGCTATGGCCGTAGTGCTCGTCTATCTCCTGATCGTGGTGAATTTCCAGTCGTGGGCCGATCCGCTCATTATCATCAGCGCATTGCCGGCGGCGCTCGCCGGTATCGCGTGGATGCTATTCATTACCGGCACGCATTTGAGCGTCCCCGCGTTGACGGGCGCGATCATGACCGTGGGCGTGGCGACGGCCAATAGTATTCTGGTGGTGTCGTTCGCGCGCCAGCGTCTGGCCGCCGGCGCGACGCCGCTTGCCGCCGCGCTCGAAGCGGGCGCGACGCGGATTCGCCCGGTGTTGATGACCGCTTTCGCGATGATGATCGGCATGGTGCCGATGGCGCTGGGTCTGGGCGAGGGCGCGGAACAGAACGCACCGCTCGGACGCGCGGTGATCGGCGGCCTGCTGTTTGCGACCGTCTCCACGCTATTGTTCGTACCGCTAATGTTTGCGACCGTCCACTCCCGACTCGCACGCCGCGCCGAAGCAAAACAGGCGCAGGCAACGCAGCGGGATCATCGCTGATGCAGACGGTGCCGCAAACGCCGCCGAAACCCCTACGCAAACGCTTACGAATTTCCTGGCCGAAGACATGAACGAACCACACCACCATTCTTCCCTCGACATCTCCGTGGCCGGCGATCAGGGCCTCGATCTGCCCCAGCGCGCTCAGGCGGGACGCCGCGCGCGTCTTGCGGTGATCGTGGTCGCCTTGTTGCTGGCGGCAGGGGCGGCGCGCACGATCGTGTCGAACGTGCTCAATTCGCACCAGCTCGCCGACGTCACGAAGCAGAACGCGAAACAGTACGTGAGCGTCGTACAGCCGAAGCCAGCGGCCGCGGACGGCCGCATCGTGCTGCCGGGCACGCTGCGCGGCTACGTGGAGGCGCCAATCTACTCGCGCGCGAACGGCTACGTGCTCAAGTGGTACGCCGATATCGGCGCGCACGTTCAGCAAGGCCAGTTGCTCGCCGAAATCGACACGCCCGAGATCGATCAGGAACTCGCGCAGGCGCAGGCACAGCGCGATCAATCGGCCTCGACGCTGGCGCTTGCCAAGACCTCGTTCGATCGCGCGCAGCAGTTGCGCCAGCGCGATGCGGTCTCGCAACAGGAACTCGACGACCGTCAGGGCGCGTATAACCAGGGCGTGGCGAATCTCGCCGCCGCCGATGCCAACGTGCGGCGTCTTCAGCAGACCAAATCGTTCCAGCGCATCGTCGCGCCCATTACCGGCGTGATTACGCAACGCAATGTCGATATCGGCGATCTGGTCAATGCAGGCAATGGCGGCGCGGGCCGCGCGCTGTTCTCCATCGCGCAGTCCGATCCGCTGCGTCTCTATCTGGATGTGCCGCAGACCTACGCGCCGCAAGTGGCCGTGGGCCAGCATGTGAGCGTGAGCGAGCAGGAACTGCCAGGCGTCACCTTCGACGGTACGGTGACGCGCACCGCGCAAGCCATTAACGTCGCCACGCGCACGCTTCAGGTCGAAATCTCGCTGCCCAATCACGATGGCAAACTGCTGCCGGGCGCTTATGTACAGGCCACGTTGCAGACCGATTCGAAGGGACTCCTGACGGTTCCCGGCAACACGTTGCTGTTCCGCTCGGAGGGCCCGCGCCTGGCCGTCGTGGACGCCAATGGCAAGGTCAAGCTCAAGCCCGTGGAAATCGCCCAGGACCTGGGGCAGACGCTCGAAATCAGCCGCGGGCTCGATCCGGGCGATCGTGTCGTGCTCAATCCGGGCGATTCGATTGCCGATGGCGACGATGTCGTCGTCGTCGCGCCGCAAAAGGGCGCGGCTTCCGCGCCGCGAGGTACGACGTGAGGGCCGTGTTTTTACCGCTGCTTTCGACGCAATATGCGCGCGCGACGCTGCTGGCGAGCGCGCTGGCGAGCCTTGCCGCCTGCACCGTTGGCCCCGACTATCACGCGCCGAAAACGGACAGCCCCGCCGCATGGCAAGTCGATCCCGCCGATGCCTACTGGCACGCCGCTCAGCCTTCGCATGCGCCGCTCGATCCGCAGTGGTGGAAGGCGTTTGGCAATACCGAGCTGAACGGCCTGGAAGACGCGGCGCTGACGGAAAACCAGACGCTGCGCGTGGCGGCCGCGCACTACGCGCAGGCCCGCGCGACGCTCGGTTCGGTGTCGTCGCAGCAGGCGCCGCAGGTGTCGCTCGACGGCGCCATCGCGCGCGAGCGCATCTCGGCCAACCGTCCGCAGACGACCTATGTCACGCCCAATATGTCGACGGTGCAGAACGACATCAAGCTCGGGCCGACCATCAGCTACGAACTAGACCTGTTCGGACGCATCCGCCGCATGGTGGAGTCGGCGCAGGCGTCGGCGCAGCAGGCGGGCGACGATCTCGTCAATGCGCGCCTCGTATTGACCGCCGAACTCGCCACCGACTATTTCGCGCTGCGCGAACTCGACAATGAAATCGACGTGGTCAATCGCTCGGTGGCGCTGCAGCAGAAGGCGCTC
>NZ_DASZJJ010000325.1:0-30758 GCF_035948235.1 Paraburkholderia sp.
CACGAATCGGCCTATACCTATCTGCTGAGCACATCCGATCTGGGCACGGGCGCGAATAGCGATGCGCTCGGCCGCCTGCCGAACACGATCCGTTATATCTCGCCGCGTTTCGGTCATTTCGGCATCGATCTGAGCTACTCGTTCAAGCAGGACCAGAGCGTTGGGCCGGCGGTCCATCAGCGATCCGCGATGGTGTCGTATGCGGGCAAACGCGCGGTTGTATCGGTGGCATTCGGGCAGGGCTGGTGCGATCCCGGCATGAGCGGCGATTGCAGCAGCACGGCCAACGACGCGCCTGGCAAGCGCACCGATACGTATCTGGCGAGCGTTCTCTTCGATGTCGGTCCGTTTATCGCGCAGGGCGCCTATATCCGCTACGTGCCGCAGGCGGCGACGAGCGCCATCGCCAATCTCTATCTGGTTGGCATGCAGAAGTGGTGGGGCGTCGATCTGGTGCGCGCGTCGGCGGCGTTTCGCGACACGACGATCTCCGGCGACTACGCCTATGGAGGCACCGTCGGTATCGATCATTTCATTTCGAAACGCACGTCGCTGTATGGCCGTCTGGGCGTAATGCGCAACGGCCCGCATTCGAGCATGACTTACAACTACGACAGCGGCTCGCCATCCACCGCGCCGGGCCGCACGTTTTCTAGCATCACGCTGGGCATCACGCATACCTTCTAACGCCAACAAGTAGTGTTGCCAGGCATTCCTCAATGACTGGCGAAACCCATCAGGAGAACATCATGCCGATCGAACTTGTCGATGACTTTATTGAAAGCAACAAGCAGCGCTATGTCACCCTGGCCGACGATATCTGGCGATACGCCGAGCTGGGCTATCACGAGCAGCAATCGGCGAGCGCGCATATCGCGCTACTGAAGTCGGAGGGTTTCCGCGTGCGGGAAGGCGTGGCCGGCATTCCCACCGCGTTCGTGGCGGAGGCCGGTTCGGGCGGTCCCGTGATTGCGATTCTCGGCGAATTCGACGCGCTTTCCGGCCTTAGTCAGGAAAGCCTCGCGCTGTCGTGCTGCCCCTCCACGGAAATCGCCAATGGGAATGGCCACGGCTGCGGTCATCATCTGCTTGGTACGGCTGCGCATCTGGCGGCGGTAGCGGTGAAGGAGACGCTTGAGCGCGCGGGAATCGAAGGCACCGTGCGCTTCTACGGCTGCCCCGCCGAAGAAGGCGGCTGGGGCAAGACGTATATGACGCGTGCGGGCCTTTTCGACGACGTATCGGCAGCCATCACCTGGCATCCGGGCGTCGCCAATACGATCATGAATCTCGAAAGCCTTGCGGTAAAGCAGGCGTATTTTCGCTTCAAGGGCGTGGCCGCACATGCGGGTGCGTCACCGCATCTCGGACGCAGCGCGCTCGACGCGCTGGAATTGATGAACATCGGCACGAATTTTCTGCGCGAGCACATGATTCCAGACGCGCGCGTGCATTACGCAATCACCGATAGCGGCGGCATTGCGCCCAATGTCGTACAGCCGAATGCAAGCGCGCTCTATATGATTCGTGCGCCGCGCAACCGCGACGTGAACGAACTCTATGAACGGGTTTGCAATATCGCACGCGGTGCGGCGCTCATGACCGATTGCCAGCTTGAAATCGAAGTGCACTCGGCCTGCTCGAATCTGCTGCGCAACACCACGCTTAATGAATTGATGCAGGCGAAGCTTAAGGAACTGGGCGCGCCGGCCTATACGCCTCAGGAAATCGAGTTCGCCGATTCGATGCATCGCACGACACGCCCGGACGAGATCGACATGGCGGGGCGCATGCTGCAGGCCGCATGGCGCGAGCCGAAGGCGTTGTTCGATCGCATCGACGCGCTCGACAACGATCGGCCCTCGCAGATGCATGGCTCGACCGACGTGGGCGACGTAAGTTGGGTGACGCCGACGGTGCAATGCATGACTGCGTGCTTTGCGTTCGGCACCTCGCCGCATTCATGGCAGTGGGTCGCGCAGGGTAAAAGCGCAATTGCGCACAAAGGCATGGTGCTCGCTTCAAAGACCATGGCCGCGACAGCGCTTGAACTGTATTCGAATTCACTGCTGCTCGCGGCTGCGCGCACGGAATTGCAGGAGCGACTCGCGAAGGAACCTTATGTGTGCCCGATCCCGGACGGCGTGGCACCGCCGTTGCCGCGCGGCGCGTAATATTGGCTGAGTGCGCCCGGGTACGCTGAATTTTAGCGGCTGTTTGAGCGTAAAAAACGAAGGGCCCGCGTGAATGCGGGCCCTATCTACGCGCTAGAACGAATAACCAGCGAAAGCCCCGTAGGTCATTTGCGTTTTCTTCTCCACGATCGGGCTGTTGCCTACCACGCCCGGCAATCTCGTAGCGACCACCCGTGCGCCAAAACTCCAGTGTTTCGTGAGCAGGTAGCTTGCGCCTGCAGTCACGCGAAGTGCGGCAATGCCGGCGCCCGGCGAATAGGCCGCGAGGCCTGAGCGGGCGCTGCCAGCCGCATCGACGCCGAAGAATGTCTGGTTATATTGCGCGCTGCCCCACGTGATGCCTGGTCCAGCAGACAACGTCCATTTACTGCCTGGGTGATAGCGGCCCAAAACATCCAGCGAGGCCGTGGTGCCTTCTTTCTCGCCCGCGATATCCTGGGACACGGCGCCGACAACCGAAAGCCAGTCGAGGTTGTAGCTGCCGAAAAGCGTTGCATGCGCCGTGCGATTAATGTCCGGCAAGCCATGCAGATGGAAATCATCGGAAGTATCGCGCGGACTCACCAGATCGTAGGACAGCGCTACGCCCAGGCGAAAATGATCGTCACGATACAGGAACGCGCCAAGTCCGAACGGTACGTTTGCGTCTGCAACCGATCCGAAGAAATATCGGCCATAGGCCACGCCGACAATTGGCGCCGGCTGAAAGCGCGTCGCGCTGGCTCCCTGATATTTGGGGGTTTCGAACACGCCGAAACCCAGTGAATATCGCCAGCCGTCGTCGACAGGGATTGTTGCGGTCGCTGCCTGCGCAGCAGGTGTCGTGCTGCTTTGCGCGAATGCCGGGCCGGCAGCCAGAGCAGCAGTCAAGGCGGCAAAACGTCCCGCGCTGGCGGGGCGCTTCAAGAAATGCATGGAATTCTCCTGAGGCTTCGCTGAAGAAAAAAGCGTCGAAGAAGCCACGGCGGCTTCTTTCTTTCGATAACTTTCTGGTGGGTAAGATCTTGTCGTCGCGGGCAAATCGCGACGAGACATGCCGACCAATGTTCAGACGAGGACTCGCAGCTTACGGAGGTAAATCGAAGCTATGATGTGCGCTGTATTGCAGCGCTGAAACAAAGTGTCTGTGTAGTAATAATCGCGACGGATGACTGAAATCAGGCGGCGCGCCACTTCAGTTAGCATCGGGAAATGACTTATATGCCGCACATTCTGGTAGTTGATGACGAAGAGGACATCAGGTCCCTGCTTACAGGCTTTTTCCGCAGACACGGCCACGAGGTTAGCGTGGCGACCAATGGGGAAAGTCTGTTCGAAGCGATCGAACATCAGCAAATCGACCTTGTTATTCTGGACGTCATGCTTCCGGGGGAAGACGGATTCAGTCTTTGCCGGCAGCTACGCGCCACCTCGAAAATTCCCGTCATCATGCTGACCGCGGTGGCGGATCATGTGGACCGGGTCGTGGGCCTCGAAATTGGCGCTGACGACTATCTGGTGAAGCCGTTCGATGCACGCGAGCTTCTCGCGCGCGTGAAAGCGGTGTTACGCAGGACGACGCAAACCGACACGGTGATCAGCAGCACGGCAACGCGGCCGGTGCTTTCGTTTGCGGGATGGCGGCTCGATATCGCCAGACGTGAACTGCGCTCGGCCGACAAGACCTTGACGATACTGTCGAGTGGCGAATTCGATCTTTTGCTCGTATTTGCGGAGCACCCGCAGCGCGTGCTGACCCGCGACCAGTTGCTCGACATGGCGCGTGGTTCGACCTGCGAGGTCTACGATCGCAGCATCGACGTCCAGGTCGCGCGCTTGCGCCGCAAACTCGATACCGAGCCGGATGCCGAATCGGTTATTAGAACCGTTCGTGGTGGCGGATATATGTTCACTCCCACGGTTCGTCGCGGATGAAACTGCGCCTCGGCTTGCCCGACACCATTGCGTGGCGCATTGCGCTAACCGTGGGCGCCGCGATTTTAAGCGTGCTTGCCTTGAGCGTGCTCTTCGATCATGTTGCCGGGCCTTCCAGCGCGGAAAGAGCGGAACTCGATCGCGCCGACGACGCCATTCGTATGATCGAGGCTGCGCCGCCGCAGGACCGGCAGCATCTGGCCGATACGGTCACGATTGCCGACAGGGTCATCTGGTATCCCTCATCCGTAGCGCTCGCACACATGTTTGCGACGGCAAGACTTCGTGAGCCTGGCCTCGGTAAAACGGAGCGATTTCGCGGAACTGAGCGCGTGCGCGAATCCGTCATTTTCACGTCGGCCGATTCGCTGGCTTCGAGCATCGATTTCGATCGCATTGCGCATCCCAACGCGTACTTTATGGCCGTGCAACTTCGCGACCACAGTTGGGTGTTGTTCATCGCCAATCACCGGCGGCTGGGAAAACTCCTGCCCGCGAGGCTGGCGACGATGCTGGTGTCCGTCGCAGCGCTGATTCTGGCCGCCTCGCTTTTGGCAACCTGCTTTCTGGCCGCACCGATCAGGCAATTTGCCGATGAGCTTCGTCGTATAGGCGGCGACCCGCGCGCAAAACCGGTGCGTGAGACCGGTCCAAAAGAATTGCGTGCGGCTATCGCGGCATTCAACGCCCTTCAGGCGCAGCTACAAAAATTCGTGGATGACCGCACGCTGATGCTGGCGGCCATGTCGCACGATCTGCGCACGCCGCTGACAAAAATCCGCCTGCGCGGTGAATTCATCGAAGACGATGAGCAGCGCGCGCGCCTGTTTCGGGATGTCGATGATTTGCAGGCCATGGCGGATTCGGCGCTATCGTTTTTCCGCGACGACTACAAGGATGAAGAGGCCACGGTATTCGATTTCGCGGGCCTTCTGCGCACGATTGCCGACGACTATAGCGATCAGGGCGCCGAAGTGCGCTACGTCGGGCCCGATCGCTTCGCAATGAGTGGGCGCCCGTTTTCGTTGAGACGCGCATGCATGAATCTCATCGACAACGCGCTGAAATGGGGAGGAAGCGCCGATGTGCAACTGATCTGCGCGCAGACCGGCGTGACGGTGACGATCAGCGATCGCGGCCCCGGCATTCCTTCAGAGGCACTGGAGAAGGTGTTTAACCCGTTCTTCAGGATCGAGCAATCCCGTAACCGTTCGACGGGAGGGATGGGGCTTGGCCTGACGTCGGCATTGGCCGTGGTGCGTGCTCATGCAGGAAATATCGTCCTTCGCAACCGGCACGGCGGTGGACTGACGGTATGTGTCACCTTGCCGGTGACCGATAAAATCGCGCGAAACGAAACGTAGTGTTGTGCAGGCGTCGAGAAGATTTTCCCGACGCCTGCTTTCAGCGCTATTTAGCGCATTTTCGCGACTTTCGCGGCGTCGGTCGTCGCGGCCGGATTGCCGAACTGCGTCGTGACGAAGTTCACCAGCGTGGCGACTTCTGCATCGCTCAACTCGCCTTCAAATGCCGGCATCGACATGTGACCGTGATTGGTCTCGCGGCTCACGCCGTGCAGCACCACCATCGTGAGGTTATCGGCGTTCGGCGCGCCCACGCTGCTGTTATGCATCAGCGAAGGATATGCGCCGGCATCCTTGCCGCCCACGCCCGTGCCTTGCCAGCCGTGGCAGCTCGCGCAATTGGCGTTGTAGAGCGTGCGACCGTCGGCGACACCGCCGCCGCCCAGCACGGTCAGCGGCTGGCTGCGCAGCGCCGTGACGCTCTGGATCGGCGAGCCCCAGCCATAGCGGGGCTGGTTCGCGCCTTGCGCGCCATTGCTCTGTGCGGGCACCGTGCGCAGATAGGTCGCCATCGCCTTCAGATCCTGATCCGAGAGAAAGCGCGTGCTGTTCTCGACCACTTCCGCCATCGGCCCTGCGGCGTTCGCCACGCCAGGCGCCGCACCGTCACGCAGATAGGCGATCAGTTCAGCATCGCTCCAGCCGCCAATGCCGGCAACCGGGTCGGGCGTGACGTTATACGCTGTCCAGTTGCCGAGCTGCGCGCCCGCGAGCGATTTGCTCGAGAGGCCCTGCATGAAGTTGCGAGGCGTGTGGCACTCCTGACAATGCGCCAACGCACCGACCAGATACGCACCGCGATTCCATTCGGCGCTCTTCGCGGGATCGGGCTGGAAACGGCCCGAGTCGAAGTTGAAGAGATTCCAGAACACCATCGCCCAGCGCTGGTTGAACGGGAAGCCGAGCGTATTCGCGGGCGCGGGCTTGCCGACCGGCGCGATCGTGCGCAGATAGGCGCGGATCGCCAGGATGTCGTCGTCGGTGAGTTGCGTATAGGACGTGTAGGGCATCGCCGGATACAGGCGCTTGCCGTCCTTCGACTTGCCCTCACGCACCGCGCCGATAAAATCCGCGTCGCTCAGGCTGCCGATGCCATAGGTCTTGTCCGGCGTGATATTGGTCGAATAGATCGTGCCGAAAGGCAAGTTGAACGGCACGCCGCCCGCATAGGGCTGCGCTTTATTCGACGTGTGGCAGGCAATACAGTCTGCCGCGCGCGCGAGATATTCGCCGCGCTTGACGAGCGAGGCATCGGCGCTGCTGGCGGCCGCGTGCGCGAGCGCGCCGGTAAACAGCCCGCTCAACGCAAGCGCGCCCGCGGGCAGCCATTTGCGCAGCGCACCGAAGCGCGGACGTTGATGTGTCGTATTGGAGTTCGTTTTCATCGCGCTCGCCTCACGCATGCTTCATTTCGTCGATCAGCTTGTCGGCCAGACGCATCGACAGCGCGCACAGCGTCAGCGTGCAGTTCACCGTCCCCGCACTCGCCATCGTGCCGCTCGATGCGATGAAGAGATTCTCGTGATCGTGCGAACGCAGATCCTTGTCAACCACCGAATCGCGCGGATCGTCGCCCATGATGAGCGTGCCCATGATGTGGTTGTTGTTGAAGTATTTGTCGTCGAACCGCACCTCGGTGCCGCCGAACAGGTTGGCGATATTGGCGTAATGACCACGCGCCACCTTCGCCGCCTTGTTGATGTAATCGTCGATACGGTAGTGCACTTCGGGACGCGCAATGCCCAGCTTGTCCTTGAACTCCGTGCTCGCGGTGATGCGGTTTTCCGGGTCCGGAAGAATATCGAAGAAGCTGTTCACCACCACCCAGCGCGAGGCGTACTCGCGAATCTTCTCGTCGAGCTCCGCGCCGTACACGCCTTTCGAAATCAGATAATCGGTGACGGCCCGCATCGGCGAATAATTACCGACGTTGAGTTTCATCGCCGAATATTCGGAGCGGAATGCACCGTCGCGCAGATTGTTGATGCACGAGAGGCGCATCGGGCCGCGGCCCGGCCACATCGGCTCGGCGGACAGGAACGTGACCGTCGTGCCCGGGTGGTCCATCAGGTTGCGGCCCACCTGGTCCGAGCTATTGCCGATACCGTTCTGGAACTTGTCGCTCTTCGAGATCAGCATGAGCTTGGGCGTCTCGATGGCGTTCGAGGCCAGCACGAAGATCTTGCCGGTCACGCGCTGCGTGTTGCCGTCCGGGTCTTTGTAGTGCACCGCCACGATGCGATCGCGCTCGTCGTGCTCGATGCGATAGACCACGGCGTTGGGCAGCAGGCGTGCTTTCGCGGCCTCGGCCTTGCGGATCGCGGTTTCGCCCGTGTACTGCGCTTCGATCGGGCAGATCGGCATGCAGTTGCTGTTGCCGCAACAGGCGGGGCGGCCATCGAACGGCGCGGTATTGCGCGCGGCCGGTTCGGTCACGTGCTTGTAGCCCGCTTTCTCGACGACGTCCTTGAACTTCTGGTCGAAGTCGGACAGCGGCAACGCCGGATGCGGATAAGGCTTCGAGCGCGGCGAGCCGAGATCGTCGGGGCCGCCCACGCCCATTTCGACTTCGGCCTCGTAGTAATACGGCTCGAGATCGTCATAGCTGATCGGCCAGTCGCGGCCCACGCCATAAAGCGTCTTCAGCTTCATGTCGTTGGGCAAGAGACGCCACGATTGCGCGGACCAGTGCCACGTCGTACCGCCCACCATGCGCAGATAGCCGGCCTTGTACTGCTCCGGACCGCGCTGCACGAGATAGTCGTTGCTCGGTGAATACTGCGGATGCGGCGCGTGCTCCGTGGGCGGATACGGCGACTGGAAATCCGACTTAAATGGACTATTCCGGTAATTTTCGACGATGCGCCAGCGCTCGATGCGCGGGCCGGCCTCCAGCATGAGGACGTCGATGCCCGCCTTGGCGAGTTTCTGCGCGATCTGACCGGACGCGATACCGGCGCCGACGATCACAACGTCGGCGGATTGATTCGTTGCCATGGGAATGCGGGGATCAGGAGTGGGACAGCACGGGCGGCTTGGCCCAGTAGCCGGGGACGCCGCGCGCGTAGCTCGGCATGACGATGACGTCGGCGATTGGCGGATACATGAGCGCCTGCTCGTAGGCGACGGTGCGGGCCTTCTTGCCCGTGCCGACCACGCCGAGATACCACGCCGTCACCACTTTCTTCGGCAGCTTCGCGAGCGCCGGCTGTGAGGCATCAAGCACCGATTGCAGCGTGTTTGCAGGGGTATTCGTGCGCGCGACGAAATCATTGAGCTGCGCGATCGCGGTGTTCGCGCTGGCGTCGTCGTCCAGCAGACCTGCGAGGATCGCGCGGCCGATTTCCACATCGAGTGTGGTCTTGCCGGTCAGATACTGCGAGAGCCGCATGAACGCGGTGAAGTTCGCATCGCTTGCGGCGCTTTCCTGCGCGACGGCGGTATGCAGGCTCGCCAGTCCGCTGACGGCACCGACGGTCGCCACGACGGCCGTGCCGATAATGAACTGCCGCCGCGATGGTGCGAACGACCCTGTGGGGAATAAGTTCATGGTCTTTTTTCTGTCACTCTTGCTGCGTCCTCTCGTATCGCCGAACGTGCGATGATCGAACGCGGAATGTACTAACTGGTTAATATTTGCGACGCGAGTGTACTCGATGCGATGAAAAGCCGCACGCAGGATTGCAATTTTCTAATTTGGCACAAAAGCACGAGCGGATCGCGAAGTTAATTTGGGGTCAATTGCATTTCTTTTTTGTCTGATGTGAGCGCACGCGATCAAGAAAAAAACGGCCCTGGCGGGGTCAAAACCAGGGCCGCAAACGAGGCGTGCGCCTCGGCCATCACACCTGGGGGTGTGAAATCTTCGCGTGTTCGCTACGTGTTCGCTACGTGTTCGTTTAGCGGCGCGCAGTGCTCAACCCACGACCGACCATCCGCCGCCTAGCGCCTTGTACAGCGCCACAAGCTCCTGCCGTAGCACCATATCGGCCTGCACAAGATTGTCCTCACCGGCGAGCAACGCGCTTTGCGCGCTATCGACTTCCAGATAGCTCGAACTGCCTTGCTGATAACGCTGCGTCGCGGCGGCCAGTGCATTGCGATCCTGGCTGACGGCTTGCGCGAGTTCGCTGCGTCGGCGCTGGGTGTTGCCGTAGGCGGTCATCGCGTTATCGACATCTCGCCATGCCTGCAATACGGTCTTCTGATACGCAATCGCCGCTTCACGTTGCTGCGCGCGGCGCAACTTCAGCATGCCGTGCAGGCGGCCGCCCTCGAAGATCGGAATGTCGATAGAGGGGCCAAGCGAAAACGCGCGGCTCGGTAGCGCGAACAGATTGCCGAAGCTCAGGCCCTCCGTGCCGACGCTCCCGGTGAGGCTTACGTCGGGATAGAACGAGGCCACTGCCACGCCAGTTTGTGCGGTTGCCTGATGCAAACGCGCTTCCGCCTCGCGGATATCGGGGCGTCGCCGTAGCAGCGCGGACGGCAGGCCAGCGGGGACGCTCGGCGGCAACAGCGGCAGATCCTTGACGGACGCCAGCTCGGCTTGCAGCGCGCGCGGTGGTTGCGCAAGCAACAGTCCAATCGCATTGATGCTTTGTTGTTCCGTGGTCTGCAGATCGGGCAGCAGCGCGGCGATCGATTCACGCGTTGCCTTTGCACGCGCCACGTCCAGGTTATTGCCGATGCCGTTGGCGTACTGATTTTCGACCAGCGCAAGCGAATGCGTGGCTGTGTCGAGGTTGCGCTGTACGATGGCTTCGCGCGCCTGCGCGCCGCGCAGCGTCATGTAGTTGTCGGCGAGTTCGGCGAGTGCGTCGAGCGCCACACCGCGGCGTGCCTCGTCGGCGGCGGCGCTACCGGCGTCCGCGGCTTCCACGGCGCGGCGCACGCGGCCGAACAGATCGAGTTCCCATGACGCTGAAAGCCCGCCGCTCCAGTCGTTGTATTCGAGCGGGGCGCCTGCCGGATGCGTCACAAGCGTGGAGGTGCCGGTAGCGCTGATGCGCTCGTGCGACTGCGAAACCGATGCGCCCACGTTGGGCATGCCCGCCGAAGCCGTCACTTTGCGCGCCGCCTGGGCTTCGATCACGCGTTCGCTCGCGCTCGCGAGATCAAGGTTCTGGCGCACGAGGCGCTGCACGAGGCTGTCGAGTTCGGGGTCCTGGAAGTGCGTCCACCAGGTTTCGTCGATAGCGGCGGTGGTCACGTCGCTCGTGCCGTCGCCGGGCGTAACATGCCAGACCGACGGCGTGGGTGGGTTGGGACGCTCGAAGCGCGGCCCGACCGTGCAGCCAGCAAGCAACGCGCCGACAATACTGAGCGTGCCCAGCATGCGCGCAGCCGTAGCGGTTCTGCGCCGGTTGTGTTTAGGATCGCGAATAATCATGTTCACGCTCCGTCTGCGGGATGGGCGGCGCGCGAAGTCATCTGTTCGCCATTTGCATCGTGCGAATCTGCGTGCGAATCGGCATGATAAGTGTCATGTACCGTGCCCACGACGTTGGCGTAATCCGTCTGCACCGTCGTCTCCACCGACATGCCCAGGCGCAGCAGCGCGGCCTTCGGTTGATCCGGCGCGAACACAATTTTCACAGGCAGGCGCTGGACGATCTTCGTGAAGTTGCCGGTGGCGTTATCGGGCGCAATCGGTGAGAATTCCGCGCCCGTCGAAGGAGGCACGCTGTCCACCACGCCGTTCAAGTCGATATCGTAGGCATCCACGTGCACGCGTACATGCTGTCCTGGTTGCATATGCTTGAGCGCGACTTCGCGATACTGCGCTTCCACATACATGCCCTTCGCGGGCACAAGCGCCATCAGCGCAGCGCCCGGACTCACGTAGTTGCCAGGCTCCACGGCGCGCTCGCCCACTACGCCATCCATCGGCGCGACGATGCGCGTATAGCTGAGGTTCAGTTGTGCCTGCGCGAGCGCGGCTTCGTCGGCGTGCACGGTGGCGATGGCCGCCGCGTGCTGTGCCTTGAGCAGGTCCAGTTGATGCTGCGCGGCGCTCACAGCGGCACGCGCCTGCGCCAGTTGTGCGCTCTGTTCGCGCAAGGTCGCATCGGCGGCTTCGGTGTCCTGCTTCGAGCCGGAGCCGAACGCCGCGAGATTGCGGTAACGCGTGGCGTTGGACTGCGCGAGCGCGAGGCGCGCTTCGATCTGCTGGACCTGCGCGCTGTTCTGCGCGATCACGTCGGGCTGACGCGCGACCGACGCGGAGGCGTCGTCCACCTGGGCGCGGTCGTGGTCGAGTTGGGACTGGGCGCGCTCGACGGCGGTGCGGTAGTCGCGGTCGTCTAGCGTCGCGAGCAACTGGCCCGCGCGCACGGTCTGGTTGTCGTCGACGTTGACGCTGGCGATCTGGCCCGCGACGCGCGGCGCGATCGTCGTGTAGTGCGCGGTGATGCGCGCGTCGTCGGTCCAGACGCTGGCGCTTGGCGCGTAGATTTTCCAGCCGGCGACGCCGGCAAAGATCACCACCACGGCGATACCAACGACGAGCGGCACGCGGCTTTTCTTCGGCGGAGTGTCCTGGGATGCGAGGGGCTTCGCCGCGGCTGCGGCAGGTTGAGTCATGTTATTCATGGGCAAACCGATAGCGTTTTACTGTTTCAATTCGTTGTTACTTCTTGAGAAGCGCGATGCGCGGCGGCCATGTGCGTTGCGGCAACACCAGCAGCACCACGAAGATGATCGTGGCGACGCCCGCGAGCAGCAGATAGTCGTCGCTGATAACCATCACGGCGCGCTGCACGTCGATGGCGTGTGCAAAGCCCGCGAGACTGCCCGCGCTGCGTTGCGCGCCATCGGCGAGCAGCGGCGGAAGATGCTGGGCATCCAGTCCGCCTGCGGCCTGCAAGGTCGAATAGCGATGCGTGCCCGCGCTTTCCAGCAGACGCGTGGCATGCAACTGGCCGCGAAAACGCGCCATCAACTCCAGCAGGCACGCGCCGATCACTTCGCTCAAACCGCGCGGCATGTTGACCAGCGACGAAGCGAACGGGCCGTCTTGCGGCACGAGCGCGTTGGTCGCCATCATCAGGAGCGACAGGACCACGCACGCCTGGCCGAAGCCGGAAACCGCCTGCCACAGGTAGAACTGTTCGCGGCTCCAGGTGGAATCGAGCTGGCTCGAACCGATGCATGCGGCGATCAGGCACAAGAGGCCCATGCCGTTGACCCAGCGCGCGTCGATCCATTCGATGTCGAGCAATTTGACGACGAGCGGCAGGAAGATCAGCTGCAACGCGGCCACCAAGGCCATCACGGTCCAGATCTGCAGGGGACGAAAGCCCTGCACATCGGCGAGATATTCGGACGGCACGGTCGAACTCGACATCGCCACCATCACGAAGCAAAACAGCGTGAACACGCCATAGGCGAAGTTGCGGCGCTTGAGCAGCTGTGGGCGGAACAGCGGAATCGTCTGGCGGCACTCGTTCAGGACCAGCAGCGGCAGCGCAATCGCGCTGATGAGGGCGAGCGTGCAGATGAACTTCGACTCGAACCAGTCGAGGCGGCTACCGTGCTGGAGCATCGTGGTGAGCGCACCCAGACCCACGACGACCAGCACCGTGCCTGGCCAGTCGTACTGGCGCAGGCGTTCGTAGTGCGGCGGATCCTGCGGCATGCCGTACCAGACGCACAGCGCGGCGATCGTGCACAGCGGAATCGCCTCGAAGAACACGAACTGCCAGCCGACCACATCGGTCCACAACGCGGAAACCGCCGCGCTCAGGTTCGGGAAGAAGGTCGCCGTGAGCGCGTAGCACGCGAGACCCCAGAGACGGATGTTCGGCGTGAGGTACTTGAGCGCCGTCGTCATCAGCAGGGGGATGGTGAGGCCGTGCGCAAAGCCTTCGACGGCGCGCAGCGCAAAAAAGCACGCTTCGTTGGGCGCGAGCGGCAGGAGGGCGGTGGCCACGCAGTTCAGCGCAATGGCGAACAGCACCATGCGCTTGAGCGTGACCGCCGCCGACCAGCACGGCGAGAGCGCCATGCCGATCACCATGCCCGAGAGATACAGACTTTCGATCCAGAGGCCCGGATCGTGACCGATGCCTAGCGCGCCGCGCACGTCGATCATCGCCGCCGACCCCACCTGATCGTTGAATTCGGCGGACATTGCTGCCACGATGACGCCGCCGAGCCCAATCAAGGGTTTTTTGTCCAAAATCATTTCCTTCTAACGACTCGCGGTGAGCGCTGCCACGCCCCGCGTTGATAATGCGAGTAACCGTAATGCGGTGCAATGTATCACAATGCGGTTATTGTGGTTATTCGTTGCGATGACACCTCTTTGGAACCATGGTCAAGAAAAACGAAGCATCAGTCCCAGCGGGCGTGTCTCACGAGGAGCGCGGCGACGACTCGCGCTCGGGCATTCAGGTCATCCGGCGCGCCGTGGGCGTGCTGCGCGTGCTGGCCGAGCAGGGCCATAACGGGCTGAGTCTCGGCGCCATCGCTGCGCGCGTCGAACTGCCGCGCTCGACGGTGCAGCGCATCGTCGGCGCGCTCGAAGACGAGGGCATGGTCGCGCCTGCCCCCGCGGGCGGCGGCTTTTGCCTGGGGCCGACGATGGGCGTGCTGGCGCGCGGACTCGACACCGATCCCGTCGAGGTATTTCGCGGCGAAATGAGCCGGCTGCTGGCCGAACTCGACGAGTCGGTGGTCCTCACCACGCTGGCCGACGGCCGTGTGCTCGTGCTCGAAACGCTCAGTTCGCCCCGGCCGCTGCGCGTGGTGCTGCCGAAGGTGCTCGAAGTCGATCTGTTCACCAGCGCGCCGGGCAAGGCCATGCTCGCGATCCTTGCGGACACCGCGCGCGAAGCGCAGATTGCCGCCGCTGATGGTGACGTCGATCGCGCGGCCTTCGACGCCGAACTTGCGCAGGCCCGCAACGATGGTTACGCGATCGAAGAGGATCAACCGTTCGAGGGCATATCGGCGCTGGCCATTGCCGTCGAACTGGGCGGCAAGCCTTATTCGATCGTCGTGACGCTGCCGACGGCGCGCTTTCCGGCGGAACGCGCGGCGATTGCCGCAGCGTTGCTCGACAGCGCACGCGTGCTGGCGCGGCGTATTACGGGCGCGTCAGCCTGAAAGCGGCGAGCTTGCGCCGCTCGCGGCCTGCGCGTGGCGCTCCCAGATCGTCTTGCTGCCGAACGTCGTGCGGTTGTCCGTGAGCTTCAGGCGCAGCAGATGAATGCGCCAGAGCGGCGCGGCCATGCCAGCCGCGAACGGGAAACGCGCGTGGTAGAGCTTCAGGCCCGCGCGCCGTTCGGCCTCGTCCTCGACCACGCGCGCCAGCCCGTAGAACTGCATGCCGGTGATCTCGCTCAGGCTGGCCGGTTGGCCCGCGATGGTGCCGGCCACATGGCAATTGGCCAGCAGCATGCGTGCGTGCTGCGTCTCCAGGTGCCCGAGGATCGCGAGGCTCGCCGTTGCCTTGTCGAAGGCAAAGAAGGCGTTGGCGGCCCACGGTACGTCCTGGCTGCACACGGCGAGCGAGAGCACGTGATGCGCGTGCAGGAAGTCGGCGATGTCGCTGGGCAAGGTGTTCATGCGCTTACCATTGCAGTTCTTCTTCGGCCGAAAGCGCCGCCACCGTTTCGCCCCAGCGCGGCTGCGCCTGCGATTCGAAGCCGAGCATGCCGACCGCGCGCGCGGCGCTGTGCGTGATGATGGCGTCGACGGTTTGCGGGCCGGCATAGAGCGCCGGAACTGGCGGAAACACGATCGCGCCGTACTCCGTCACCGCCGCCATATTGCGGATCTGCCCCAGATGCAGCGGCGTTTCGCGCACCATCAGCACGAGGCGGCGGCGCTCCTTGAGCGTGACGTCGGCGGCGCGGGTGACGAGGTTTTCGGTTACGCCATTGGCGATACAGGCCAGCGTGTTCATCGAGCAGGGGGCGACGATCATGCCCGCCGTGCGAAACGATCCGCTCGAGATCGCGGCGCCCACGGCGCCCGTGGGATAGAACACGTCGGCCATATCGATCACGTCCTGACGCGCCAGCGTGGTTTCGTGTTCGCGCGTGAGGCCCGCGGCCTTCGACATGACGAGGTGCGATTCCGCGCCCAGTTCGCGCAGAAGCTGCAACACCTTGACGCCGTACATGAAACCGGTGGCGCCGCTGATTCCGACTACGACTCGTGGCTTTTGCATGATGTGTGACTCCAGTGTGCGTGTTGCGCGTGCGGAATGCATCCGTCGATAAGGAAAGTATGCGGCCTTGAACCTAGAAGATCGATACACTCGAACACGCAATTTCAATAAGATAAAACTTATGTATGGGGCGTGATTCCGCCCTGCGAGGAGGGCGCTCAGTGCGTCTCTCGAGCGGCGCTGCTCAGGGCGACGATTTCTTCGTTGAGGATCGCCGGATAGCGGTCCGGCCACGGCCCGGTTGCCTGGCCGTTCAGGTTGATCTTCAGGACTTCCAGCCATTCCTGCGCGAGCACGCAGTCACCGAAGCTGGCGGCTGCGGTTCGTGGGTGTTCGCCCTCATTTGCCGCTTCCTGTTCCCAGCATGCATTGAGCAGCCGATAGACGAGCCGTTGCGTGGCGGCGGCGGTCTGGCCCAGCGTGCGCGCGAGTTGCGGGCTTCGCTGCAAGGCGGGGCCATCGGCTTCGAACACCTGCTGCAGCGTGACCGCCTGATGTTGAAGTGCGCGCCGCGCTTCGAGCGCCTCAGGCGTGGCGGCATCGCCGTGAGAGAGGTTACGCAGCACGCGCTGGGCGGCAGCGAGGGTGCGGGCCATTTCGCTGCGAAGCTGATGATGCGCGGAGCGGCGGACGGTGAAGAAGAACACGGCCAGCGCAACCGCGCAGCCGATTGCCGTATCGAGCGCCCGCGCGGTGAACAGAGGGGTGATGGCCGGAAAGCCCTGGCCGCCCGCCGCGATGGTGAGCGCATTGGCGGTGATGAAGACCGCGGCGATCGCATACTGCAGCACGACCCAGATCTCGATGGTGAATTGCAGCAGGCCAACCGCCGCGGCGATCCAGAGTCCTTGCGGATGCAGCGCGAGCACGGCCCACGCGAGGATCAAACCCGCAAGCGTGCCGAGCACGCGGTGACAGGCGCGGCGCAGGGTGCCGGGCCAGCCATACGCCTGGTTGAGCACGACGACGACGGCGGCCATGCCCCAATAGGCGCGATCGAGCCCGAGCGCCACGCCGATGCCGCCCGCGATCAAGGTGGCGACGCCCACGCGCGCCGCGAGCAGCAGCGGATTGGACCACGGCACGATGTTTTCCCCGAGCGCCGCGAATGCGCCGCGATGCGTGGGCGGTGCGCTGAACGTGCTCAATGCGTCCGCCCGCGCAGAAGGCTGGGCCGCGTGACGCGCCTCGCTGCCGATGTGGCGTGCTTCATTCGCGAGCTGCGCAAACTCGTCGCCATGTGCTTCGTGGCCGGACGCATCCGTGAGCAGTTGGGAAAAGATCGTGTGCAACCGGCGCGCCTGGCGACGTAGCGCATCGAGCACGGGGTCCTGGCTCGCGTGCGGGGATTGCCACGTGACGAGCGTCGTCCACGCGTCGTCGAGCGCGCGCGCGGCCCGGTGACGTGCCGCGAGGCCCTGCGCAGCGTCGCTCGCTTCGGCGAAGGCCGCGACGGCGTGCGCCGCTGTGGCCGTCGCCGCGCGCTCGGGGCCGCGCCGGTCTATCAGCGCGCCTGCCATATGCGCGAGCCACGAGACGACTCCGCCGCACAGCACGTAGAGGCCGCTGCGCAAGGGGTCGGCGCCGCTGGCGGCCATGCCGGTGCCGCTTGCGCAAGCCAGCGCGAACATATACGCGCCGGGCGGCCCGATACGCAACGAATTGCAGATGAAGGTGGCCAACGCGGCAATCAGCGCGACGACCGCGACTGCCAGCGCCGCGTGATGCGGCGTCACGTAGATGCCAAGCGACACGACCGCAGCCAGTGCGCAGGCGATGACGGCGAGATGCACGGCGCGATTGCGGTAAGGACGGTCGCTGCCATAAAGCGCGGTAAAGGAGCCGATGGTGGCCAGCAGCCCCGCCTGAATGTCGCCCGCAAACCACCCGATCATCACGGGGATGCTGCAGCACAGCCCGGCGCGCACGGCGAAGGGAAAACGCCGCCTGGCGGCGGGTGAGGCGAGCAGGGAGAACAAGGACAACAAGGCACGCAGCGCGCGCAGCGGCTGGCGAAGCAGGACGGCGATGCCTGAGGGAGAGGGAGTATGCATAGGATCGACCTGGGTCAGTCGTGCGCCGGACACGATGATAGCGGCTCGATACAGCAGCCGCTGTTCGATGCGTCGTTCGATCGGATATGTCGCTGCCGACCTTGCCGCCGCGATCAGCGAAGATTGCAGGGCGGCAGGTCAGGATACGACAGGCAAGGAGTCAGTGCCGCTGGTTAGCGCGCATTGAAACCGGGCAGGAAGCGGTTCACGTCGACTTCGAGAAACTTCGAGCGCTCGAATTCGTGCTTGAGCTTGAATGGTACCGTGCAGTCGAAAATCGTCTTGCACGAGCTGCCCACTTCAAGAATGCTCGGGCTGTACGCGGGCGTCTGCGACGGATCGAGCGGATGGCAGCGCACGCCGGGAATGAACACGGTGTCCACATCGCCCTGATAGCGCGTCTGCATGGCCCACAGCACGTCGTCGGTGTCGAAGATATCGACGTCCTCGTCGACCAGCATCACATGCTTGAGCTCCGGGAACGCGGCGAACGCGAGCAACGCAGCCTGGCGATGGCGGCCCTCGTCGACGGCGGCGCTCTTCTTGAACTGCATGACCGCAAGCAGCTTGCCGCCGCCCGAAGTGTGCGCAAATACGTTGAGCAGCTTGCCAGGCATCGCACGCTCGACCATCTGCAGGATGCTCGCCTCGGTGGGAATGCCCGCCATGTTGACGTGCTCTTCGCCCGGGCCCATGGTGGTCTGCAGGATCGGATTGAGGCGGTGCGTGACGGCCTTCACCTTGATGACCGGCAGCGCGTCCTTTGCTTCGCCGGTGTAGCCGGGGAATTCGGGCATGGCCTTGCCGGTGTCGGTGTTCTGGTCTTCACGCTGACGCACGTTCGGCAGCAATTCGCCTTCGATGACGATTTCAGCGTGTGCAATGGCGCGTGCGTCGATCGTCAGGCACTTCGAAAGTTCGACCGCACGGCCACGCAGCGCACCCGCGATCTTCAGTTCGTCGAAGCCCAGCGGCGTGGTCGGCGGCTCGAAACAGGCCGCCACGTAGATCGCCGGATCGACGCCAATGCTCACCGAAATCGGCAGCGGCTTGCCTGCGGCCTCGGCCTTCATGCGGAAGGCGTCGATATGGCGGCCCGGCGTGAGCCACATCGTCAGCTCGTCCTTGCTTTGCACGCACAGGCGGTGGATCGTTACGTCGTGCTCGCCGGTTTCCGGATCGGCGGCGTAGCACAGGCCCATCGTGAGGTAGGGGCCGGCATCTTCGGGCGTGTTGGTGGGTGCGGGCAGCAGCGTGCGCAGATCGAAGCCGGGATCTTCCGCGCGATGCACGACTTCCTGGCACTGGGCGCGCGAAGCGTCGACGACCACCGGGTCGATCGGGCGTTGCACCGAATCCTTCAGCAGGAAGCCGAGTTTTTCGGGCGCTTCGCCAAGGAGGCGTGCGACGCGCTGGCGCGAACCCAGCATGCCGATCGCTACACGAAACGCCGGGAAGCCCTTTACGGTGTTGAACACCATCGCGGGACCGCCTTTTTTCGTGGGGCGCGCGGTGGTGCCGCCCGCGCCGACGTAGCGGTAGACGCCCGACAGTTCCGCCTCGGGATCGACGGGTTCGCTGGTTTCGACATACTCGCCTTCGTGCTGCTTGAGCAGTTCGATGGCGGAGCGCAGATCGGTTACGTCGGCGGCGGTGAGAAGCGGTTCGCTCATGGTCGGATTCTCCAGTGTGGCTAGTGGAACAGGACATCGGCGTCCTTGCGTGAGAAAAGTATGCAATTTGCCTGGGGAAAGATCGATATACATGGACAGGCAATATTGATAAGCTCGCGCTTATGGATTCCTTGCTCACTTCCGCTTCGTTGCGTCGCCTGCAGGTCTTTCTGGCCGTGTGCGAGACGCTGCACATGGCGCGCGCCGCCGACCAGCTAGGCGTGGCGCAGCCCGCGCTCAGTCAACAGATCAAAGGGCTCGAAGAAGCGCTGGGCGTGCGTTTGTTCAACCGCCGCAAGCGCGGCATCGACCTCACGACCGCTGGCGAATCCTTCCGTGCCGAGGCGCAAAAACTGCTCGCGCTGCACCAGCAGGCGATCGACGCGGTGCGGCGCACAGCCCGCGGGGAAATGGGGCGGCTGGCGCTCGGCTATGTGCCTTCGGCGATGTTCGAGCGCAGCTTTCCGCTGCAGTTGCGCGCGATGCGCGAGCAGCATCCCAACGTCGAGCTGACGCTGCGCGACGACAGCCTGGGCGAATTGTGCAAGGCGCTGGTGGCGGGCGAGATCGACGTGGCGCTGGTGCGTGCGCCAGTGCCGGAAGGCTTGCCGCTCAAGCATCGTGTGCATTCGACCCAGGAACTGGTGGTGATCCTGCCTGCGGATCACACGCTCGCGGCGCTCGAGCGGATACCGTTGGCGCGGCTCGTGGCGGAGCCGATGATTGGCTTTCCCGATCCGGAGAACGTGGGGATCATGAACGTCGTCGCGAATCTGGCTGCCAAGGCCGGCGTGACGCTCGAACAGAAGTGGCGCGTCGCGGACGTTGGCAGCATTCTCGGCCTCGTGGCGGCGGGGCTGGGCTTCGGCATCGTGCCGCAGAATTTTGCCCAGCTTGCCGGGCCGGAAATCGTTTCGCGTCCGCTTGCCGGGCGCACGCCGCGCGCCGAACTGTGGCTCGTGTGGCATGAAGAAAAGGAAACGCCTGCGCTCAAGCGCTTTCTTGCCATTGCGGCACACAAGTGAGTTTCTGAAAGTCTTTTGGCGCACAAATGGCCAGCACCCTCATGGTGCTGGCCGTTTGCGTTTCTGCTCCGGCATACCTGGTTTCAAAATTCGATGTAGTATTCAGATACTCATTGGAATGTGAAACAGGACGTAGCGATGTGGAACATGACAGCAGCACTCAAGGGCCAGCGCGTGGTGATCGTCGGCGGTACATCAGGCTTTGGTTTTGAAATCGCCCGCATGGCACGCGACGCGGGCGCGCAGATCGTCATTACAGGTCGCGACGCGCAACGGCGCGAGGCGGCGCATGCAGCGCTTATCGCGTCCGGCGGTTCGGACGAAGCGGTACGCGCGCTTGAACTCGATATAGCAGACGAAGCGGCGCTGGAACGGTTTTTCGCCGATACCGGACCGTTCGATCATCTCGTCTCAATGGCGGGTGGCGCGATGGGCGGCGGTTTTCTCGAAGCGCCGCTGGAAACCATTCGTGGCGCGGTAGAGGAAAAATTCTTCGCGAACCTGCGGCTCGCACGGCATGCCGCGCCGCGTGTGCGCGCAGGCGGTAGCCTGGTGTTCACGGCGGGCTCGGGCGGGCGGCCGCATAACGCATCGGGCGCAATCGTCGGTAACGATGCGATCCGTTCGCTGGTTGAAGGGCTTGCCGTGGAGCTCGCGCCGCGCGCCCGTGTGAACGCGGTCGCGCCTACATGGACGCGCACGCCGCTCTGGCGCGGTCTGCCCGAGAGCGATATCGATGCTATCGAGCAGCGTTTCAGCAAGCTCATTCCGCTTGGCCGCACCGCGAAGGTCGAAGAGGTGGCGGCTGCCTACCTGTTTCTGATGAGCAACGGTTTCGTGACGGGACAGACGATCGCCGTGGATGGCGGCGTCACGCTGGTTTCCTGAGCGGGCCTGGGCTGCCGCCCGCCTTCAGCGCTTCGCGCGCGTGCGCGATGAGGCAGGCGAGGCGGGCGCGGCGCTTGCGCCAAACACCCCTTGCAGCGCGACGCGCAGCAGATCGCCCGAAGTGGGCCTGGTGACGAAGCTCATCGCGGGCGCATGGGTCAATTCGAACACGAGTGCCCCGACGGTCTCCGGCGCGAGCGCGGCAGGCGCGCTGGGCGCGGTAGGCGCAAGCGCGAGCAGACGTTCGCCGAGCGCGCGCCACTGGGCGCGCAGCACCTTTTCCTGGGCTTTGCGAAACGCACTCGTGGGTTTGGCGTGACGCGCGTATTCGACGATCAGCGCGGGCCAGTTGCCGGTGCGCGATTGCCTGTCCGACCAGCGCGCGAGACATTCGATGGCTTCGGCAATCGATTGCACGTCCTGCGTCGCCGCAAGAATGCTGGCAAGGCTCGCTTTGCCGTACGCGTCGAGTACATCGAGAAAGAGGCTTTCCTTGCCGTCGAAATTCGAATAGACGGCGCCTTTGCTGAAGCCGGCTTCGTCGGCGATGCGTTCGAGCGAGGTGGCCGCGTAGCCATCGCGTGTGAAGAGCGTCTGGGCCACGCTGATGAGCTTCGCGCGCGTTTGCGCCTGGCTTTCTTCACGGGTCATGCGCGGCATGGGGCTTCCTTCGCGAGCAGGTTCGCGTGGCGGGTTCGGTACGGGGATACCAGGCGGTATCGGGAAACGGCTTTAGCGGTATTTGTCACACGCACGACGTGCAGGCCCGCGGCTTGCACGAATTTTACCCAGGATATTTCGAGGATATTTTTATGAAGATCAATTGTGTACCGCTCGTCAAACTGGCCAATGGCGTGGAGATGCCACAAACCGGCCTGGGCACCTGGCCGCTCGACGACGCAGCGGCGGCGCAGGCCGTCGCGAGCGCGCTGCAAACGGGCTATCGGCTAGTCGATACGGCCGAGAACTACGGCAACGAAACGGGGGTAGGCGAGGGCATCCGCCGTGCGGGTATCGCGCGCGATGCAGTCTTCGTGACCAGCAAGTTCAACCGGCAATGGCATAGCGTCAACGGTGTGCGTGAAGCCTGCGAAGCCAGTCTCAAGCGCCTTGGGCTCGACTACCTCGACCTTCTGCTGGTGCACTGGCCGAACCCCGACCAGGACCGCTATGTGGACGCCTTCGAAGGACTCGTGCGACTGCTGGAGGCGGGTAAGGTGCGTGCGATCGGGACGTCGAATTTCAAGCCCGCGCATCTGCAGCGCCTGTTCGACGCGGGCTTCGTGCCGCACGTGAACCAGCTTCAGCTCGATCCGTGGCACACCCGCGACGACATCGTCGCCATTCACGCCGAGCGCGGCATCGTCACGCAAACGTGGAGCCCGATCGGACGTGGCGGCGAGCTACTCGCGCAAGACGCGATTGTGTCGATCGCGCAGCGCTATGGGCGCACGCCCGCGCAAATCGTGTTGCGCTGGCATACGCAGCGCGGCTTCGTGCCGGTGCCCAAGTCGGCAGACCCGCAACGTCAGGCGCAAAACCTCGACATCTTCGACTGGCGCCTGACCGATGAAGAAATGGCCGCCATCAACGCGCTCAAACGGCCCGAGGCGGGCATTCTGGACTCGGATACGTTTGGGCATTGAGCGAGGCGGTTTCGGCAAGCCATTCAGGGGGGTGCCGCCCGGCAAACCCGCTGGTCGATCTCGCCGAATGGCGCTTCGTCTTGTCCCGTCAGGGCAACCATTCGGACGCGGTCGCCGAACTTCATAAAAGGCGTGCACGGCGCGCCCTGGCCGAGTATTTCGATGACGCGCCGTTCGGCAATGCAGGCCGAGCCGACGGTGCGGTCTGCGTTCGAGACGGTCCCGGAACCGATGATCGTCCCGGCGTGCAAACGTCGCGTGCGCGCTGCATGCGCGATGAGTGTGCCGAAATCGAAGTTCATCTCGCGCCCAGAAGGGTTGCCGAACCACGCGCCGTTCCACTCGACCCAAAGCCTTAAATCGACCCGGCCATCGTGCCAGTCGGCGCCCAACTCGTCGGGTGTCAGCGCGACCGGCGCAAAGCTGGTCGACGGTTTGGCCTGCAGGAAGCCGAAGCCCGATTTCATCTCGCGGGGCCCCAGCGCACGCAGGCTCCAGTCGTTCAATTGCACGATCAGGCGCACGCGCTCCAGCGCCTCGCTTGCCTCGACACCCATCGGCACCGCGTCAGTGATAACGCCGAATTCGCCTTCGAAATCGATACCGTGCGCCTCGTCCGGCAGCAACGCATCGTCGCTCGCGCCGAGAAAATCGTCGCTTGCGCCCTGGTACATGACGGGGAGGGTGTCGAAGTCGGGAATCGGGGCGGTGTCGAAAGCGCGCTCCATCAGGCGACCGTGATTGAGAAACGCGGAGGCGTCGCACCATTGCGGGCTGCGTGGCAAGGGCGCGGCACACGCGTGCGGATCGAAGGCGAAGGCGTTATCGGCATGACCCGCGTTCAACGCCGCGTAGCGCCTGGCTAGATGCGGCTCGACATCATTCCAGCGCTCCAGCGCATCGAGCAGATTGGGTGCGATATCGTGCGCCGACACCGCCCGCGTGAGATCGCGAGAAACGATCAGCAACTCGCCGTCGCGGCCGGCCGAGCGCAGGGTGGCGAATTTCATGCGGCGGCCCCGTCGATGATGGCGACCGCGCGCGTCCAGCCCGCAGATGCCTTGCGGATCTTGTGCGGAAAGCAGCTGATCGTGAAGCCATGCGGCGGCAGCGCTTCGAGATTGTGCAACTTCTCCAGATGGCAATAGCCGATTTCGCGGCCCGCCTTGTGACCTTCCCAGATCAACGAGGTGTCGCCGGTTTGCGCGATCTGCTTCGCCGTATGGGAAAACGGCGCATCCCAGCTCCACGCATCGGTGCCGGTGAGGCGCACGCCGCGCTCCAGCAGATAGAGCGTCGCTTCGCGGCCCATGCCGCAGCCCGCGCCGACATAATCGTTATGACCATAGCGCGACCCCGCGCGCGTGTTGACGACAACGATGTCGAGCGTCTCCAGCGTGTGGCCGATGCGTGCGAGTTCGGCTTCGACATCGGCGGCGCTCGCCACATAACCATCGGGAAAATGGCGGAAATCGAGCTTCACGCCAGACTGGAAGCACCATTCGAGCGGCACTTCGTCGATCGTGATCGAAGGGCGCGGTTCGCCAAAACGCGCATCCATCGTCGAGTGAAAATGCCACGGCGCGTCCAGGTGCGTGCCGCTGTGTGTGGTGAGCGTGACCCATTCGGCGGCGGCGGCTTCGCCTTCAGGATAATCCTCGGCGCGCGTGCCCGGCAGCATCGCCATGAATTCGGGCAGCGTGTCGGCGTGGCTTTGATAGGTGATTTTCGGCGCGAGCGGCGGCGGATCGGAGAGCACGTCGTTCTCCAGATAGATCGACAGGTCGATGAAGCGGCGCACGGGTTTCATGAGGCGTGTCCAGAAGGTTGGGGGGAGCGGGGAATGCGGGCGAAGCAGCAGCAGGCGAGCGCACTCACGGCGAGCGCCGCGCAGCCGAGACTGCCGTAGCCGAAGTGCTTGACGAGCGCACCGCCGAGCAGGGGACCGGTGGCGGCGCCAGCCATCACCATCGCGGGCGTGGCGGCAGCGGCGCGGCCGCTGGCGTCCAGGCGCGACAGCAGGCCAAACGCGTAGGTGTGGCAGAAGATCATCACTGCGGGAAACACGGCGGTTGCGACGGCATAGGGCGTAAAGCCGCTGGCGAGCGTGATCGTGAGCGCCAGCACGGTTTGCGCGAGCGGTCCCGCGAGCACGACCAGGCGTGCGTCCAGGCGGCGCTGCGTGAGCGCGGCGAGCGGCGCGGGCAGCAGATTGACGAGTCCGAGCGCGATCAGCACCGACGTCACCGCAGCGAGGCCGAAGCCGCGCTCCACGCCAATGCGCGCAACGAAGCTAGCGAGCATCGCCTGGGTGAGTGCCATGCAGATCACGCCCGCGATCGCGAACCACACGGGCGCGGCAAGAGGCGTTCTCGCGGCCGCTGAGGCTTGTGCATCGACGTTCGACGCCACCGCTGGAAATGCCAACGCACTGCTCAAGGCGGCCAACGTCATTACTGCCGCGACGATGTTGAAGAACGCACGCGCACCGAAAGCGGCCACCGCGGGTGGCGTCGCGCCAAGAAATGCGATCGAGAACGCGCCGAGCGCAAAGCCCGCGAACGCGAACAGCCGGTGCGGATTCTCGCTGCGCGCGATCGTGCCATGCGTGATGCTCAGGCTGCAGCCGACGGCCAGACCGGCGAGCAGATGGAGCACGGCCATCGCGGCATAGGTGCCGGACGCCCCCGCGCCATAGAACGCAAGGGACGCGAGCGCGAAGCCCGCCGTCACGAATGCGCGCGCGGGCAAGTGCGTCGGCAGGGCGGCTAGCCGCAGCAACAGCGGCGAGCACACGGCGCTGCTCGCCACCACGCCCGCAAGAAACAAGGTGGGCAGCGCGCCCGCATGTTGTGCATCGAGATGCAGGCCGCCGATGAGCGTAGCGACCCAGACCGGCAGCGCGACGAGATCGACCATGCCCGCGCAGTGGGCGGCCATCAGCGCGGCGAAGGCGGTGCGCCGGTAAGTGCCTCGTGCCTGAGCCGAGGCGGATGCGGGCGCATTGGCGTCCAGTGCGGCGGAGTTGTCCATGACCGGTCTCCGCTTAGATCGCGCGCGCGAGATAGTGATGCGTCTCGTGCATGATGCGCGCGTGTTCGGCGCGGTCGCCGTTGGCGATTTCGATTTCGCCCAGACGCCCCGAATTCTCGACCACGATGCGGCAGCGCTCGAAGCGGCGCGCCTCGAAGGCTGCGAGCGCGTCGGCGGGTGTGGTGTGGCGCGCGAGCTCTTGCGCGAGCACGATGCCGTCCTCGATGCCGATGCCCGCGCCCGAGGCCATGTGCGGCGTGGTGGCGTGCACCGCGTCGCCCACCAGCACGACGCGGCCCAGCGACCACGGCCGCTGCATCAGCAGGCTTTCGAGTGGACGGTAGATCACGCACGACTGCGCGCCGATCTGCTCGCGCACGCTTTGCAGAACCGGCGCGCCGAAGCCCGCGAGCAGATCGCGCAGCATGCCGGGGGCGGCGGTGGCATCGACATAGCCGCGCGTGGGGCGGTCCTCGGTCACGAACAGGTACATCTCGTCGCGGGAAACCGGGTTGAGGCCCGCCTTGACCTTGTGGCCGAGCCACATCGACGCGCACACGATCTCCTGCGCGCGCGGCAATACGGCGCGCCAGACGCCCTGACCCGTGTAGCGGGGCGCAGGGGCGTCGGCGAAGAGGGCGGCGCGCACCTTCGAGTAGAGGCCGTCCGCGCCGACGACCAGGTCGTAGCGCGCTACGCTGCCGTCCGTGAGGGTGACGCTCACGTGATCGGCGTGCGCGTCGAGGCGCTCGAACGTGCAGCCGAGCTTGACGTTCACGCCCGCCGCACGCGTTGCCTGCGCAAGAATATCGGCGAGTACAGGGCGCATGATTGCTCCGCCGCCGGGCACCTCGTCGCCAGCCAGGCGCGGCGTCGGCAGCGTGCCGAGCGGCGTGCCGTCGGGTGCGAACAGGTTGACGCCGTCACCCGCATAGCCGCGTTCGAGAAAGGCGTCGAGCACGCCCACGGTGCGCAGCGCGCGCAAGGTTGGCCCGCCGATGCTGATGCCCGCGCCATACGAGCGCCAGCCCGCGTCGATTTCGACGAGATCGACTTCGAAGCCGCGTCTGGCGCATTCGATCGCCGTCGTCATGCCGGAAAATCCGCCGCCCACGATAAGGACGCGGCGCATTGGCTGCTTCATGGTGATGTCTCCTGGTCTTGCTGTTCTGTAGTGGGGTCTTGCAGGAATACGCGGCCGTGTTCGTCGATATGCAGCGCGATGGGCGTGAGCCGCTGCCCCAGACACGGGCCTTTCACGCACACGCCGCTGGTGATGTCGAACAACGCGCCGTGCGCGTGGCAAACGATGTACGTGCCGTGCGCATCGAGCCAGGCGTCATTGCGCCAGGCCATCGGCGTGTTGCCGTAGTGCGGGCAGGCGTCGCGCCACGCGCGCACGCCGCTCGCGTGGCACACGACGAAGAGCGTCGCGTGGCCCGCGCCATGCGGATCGAAGCCGCGCGAACACGGCTGCGGCAGCGCGTCGAGATCGGTGAGATAGATCACGGCCGCCTGGGTTAACGCGCTGCGGGCGGCGGGCCGCCCGGCGCCCATTTCTCGCGATGCTGGAGCAGGAAAAGCTGCGAGGCGTCGGCGCCCATGGGCGCTGCGCGTGCCTGCCATTCATCGTCGTGCAGGTCCATATCGGCGTCATATTCGACATGGCAGCCGAGCGGGCTGTTGAAGTACCAGAACCAGTTCGAGCCGAAACGATGACGACCCGGTCCCCAGAACGACTGATAGCCTTTTTCGACAAAGCGCGTGCCTGCCTGCACGACTTCGCTCGGGCCGCCCATATGGAAGGTGAAGTGCTCGCAGCCCTTCATGAACGGCGGCGTTTCGATCATGAACAGCGTGTGATGGTCAAGCGTGCCGGCCGGGCGCAGAAACGGGCCCACGCCCGTGAAGCGGTCGGTGCAGCGAAAGCCCAGCCGCTCGACATAGAACGCTTCGGCGCGCGCGGCGTCGGGCACGAAGTAGACGACGTGCGAGAGTGTGCGCGGCGTGAGCACGGCGTCGTCGTTGGCGGCGACCACGTTGGGCGCGCGCTGCGCCGGTGCGCCGGGCGCATTGACGGTTTCGGCGGCGAGAGCGAGCGGACGGCGCACGCTGATCTGGAAGCCCAGGGTGAAGCCCATGTCGTCGATACTTTCGAGCGAGCCGTCGGCGAGTGTGCGGACTTCGCGATCCTTGCCCAGTTCTACTGATATCTGCTCGAGCGTGGCGGCATCGGCCACGCCGTAGATCGTCTTGCGCAGCAGGCTGGCGGTGCCCAGCGACGGCGGCAGGCGTGCGTCGTCGGCGCGGCGGATTTCGATGGCGGTGCCGTCGAGCGCTTCGAAGCGGCCGCCCGCGCTCGCGCCGTCGGCGTCGTGGCTGGCGGCGACCGGCAGCAGGCCGTAATCGACGAGATACTGGCTGCACGCGGCGACGTCGTCCACGCCAAAGACGAGACAGTCGGGGCCGATGATATTCATGCCTGAATTCCTTGAGATTTGCGTGATTAAAGTTGCGTGCGGCCGCCGAGCGCTTCGGCGACCCAATCGGCGATGTAATGACCGGCGTTGATCGAGTTGTCGAAGCTTGCGTGCTGCGCGCCGCCTTCGCGATCCGTGAAAATCTTCAGTTCCCGGCGCGGGCTGTTGACCAACTGGTCATAGGTGCGTTGGGCCCACGCGAGCGGAATCTGCGTGTCTTTTTCGCCGTGCGTGACGAGGAAGGGCACGCGGATGCGATCGAGCACGCCGTCCAGGTGCACGTCTTGCGCGATACGCATGAAGTCGTCGATATCCTTTGCGCCCCAGACCCAGCACACGTGTTTCCAGTAATGCGGTACGGGGAAGTCGCCTTCGCGTTGCAGGCGTTTTTTCTGCACGTCGCGCCAGTCGTGATTCGCGCCCCATACCACGCCGCACGCGAAGCGCGGCTCGAAGGCCACCGCGCGCGGGCAGTAGTAGCCGCCCAGCGACACGCCTTCCATGCCGATGCGCTGCGCGTCCACGTCGTCGCGGGTTTCAAGCCAGTCGACGATACGGCTCGCCCAGCGCTCGCTGTCGAATACGGCGGTCATGCCATGCAGGCGCAGCGCTTCGCCCGTGCCCGGCTGATCGACGATCAGCGAGGACACGCCGCGCTTAGCCAGCCAGGCGGGCAGGCCGACGAAATACTTCATCTCCTTGGTGGAGTCCAGGCCGTTGACCTGTACGAGCAGCGGGGGGCGCGCGGGTGCGTTTTTGGCGCGCACATAGAGGCCTGAGAGGTGAGCGTCGCCATACGGAATCTCCACACGTTCGCAATGATCGCCCGCAAGCGCGAGGCCCTTTGCGAACAGATCGAGCTCGCGGCGGTACAGTTCCTTGCGCCCCGGCGAATCGTGCGCGAGCATGCGCTCGCTCGTCAGCAGATAGATGCTTGCGCGCTTGTATTTTTCACCGGCCGAAAGCAGCCGGCCACGTGATTCGTCATCCTGAGCAAGTTCGCAGAGCTTGTCGGCCATGTCGACCCATGCTTCGCGAAAGGCGCGCGTGCCTTCAGCGTCGGGCTGTTTTGCGGCCTCCTGAAGCGGTGCGCACATCGCTTCGATCTCGCCGATGCGCGCGCCCATTTCAATCGCGAGATCGATCGAAAGATTCCAGACGTAATTGGTTGGGAAATAACGGAACATATTCAACTTTTCCTTACTGACGTTTGAAACTCGAAGTCGTGCGTTACATCAGCGGGACTGCGATATTCAGCCAGACGTTGTTGCTCTTCGACGTGTTGGCCGCGTAAAGGCCTTGCTGATAATTCAGATTGATCTTGACCGGGCCCGCGTCATAGACGATCGACGGCCCAAACCCGAAGCTGCGCGCACGATAGCCCGAGGCCACCGTTGCGCCGTTTTGCGTATCGTTGCTGTACTGATTGAGGTAGGAGCCCACCACGCCGAGCTTCCAGTGGCCCAGATGCCAGCCCGCTTCGAATTCGCCCAGATACGCGTCGCCCGAGGTGTAATTCGTCGTCGAGTTGCGCTGGTTGAGCAGGAAGCGGTTCGAAATGCCGATATCCAGCCCGCCGGGCTGGTCGTAGCGCGCCGCGAACACGGGCTGCAAGGACGTGTAGCCCACCGCTACGCTGGCCTTGGTGGCGCTGTACGAACCGGTTTCGAGTGCGAGGTCGAGGCCTGTGGCAAACGAGAGTTCGCGCGTGGGCCGCCAGTCGATGATCAGCGGCGATACGGTGATGTTCGACAGGCCGTTTTGCGACGAATGCTGGCCCATCACCGTCGTATGCAGCGAAACAACCGGAACCACCAGTTGCGAATAGAAGCGCGCGCCATAGAACTCGAAGGGATACGAGGCGAGCAGGCGCGTCACTTCGGTAGCCACCGACGAATGAAACGGCACCGGCAGCTTCGAGCCGTCGTTGCCGTACAGTCCGTTCGAAAAGCTGTAATTGAACTGCTGCAAAACGAACAGGCCCGGAAACGGCGGCATGGACGCGATGTTGTCGCCCGTTGCGCTGGCGGGATAAGGCGAGATGCCCCCTTCGAATGCCTGTGCCTGCTGCGAAATCGTGATGAGCGAAGCCAGCGATGCCCATATGCAAGCGTTGCCGATGCGTCTAAAAGTGCCCTGCATGGTGTCTCCTGAGCGATTCTGTGAATCGCCTTGTGGTGTTTTTGTTGTGGGTGCGGCTAGGTTAAGATGCGCCAAACTATGTGAAAAATGGATTCGATCCATTCGGCAAATCGATTTGCTGAATACCAAGGGTGAACCCTGGTGAAAGATGAAAATCGAATCGA
>NZ_DASZJJ010000326.1:0-29471 GCF_035948235.1 Paraburkholderia sp.
CCTGCCGACCCGCATGACACGCCGCTCTACACGTTTGCGCACGAATGGAGCCGTCCCGCGCCGCTCGCAAGCGGCGCGCAGGGCGGTGATATTTTGTCCGCGCAGGAGCGCGACGAACCGCTCTCGATCCGGGAACTGGGCGAATTCCTGCGCGATCCCGTGCGTAGCTTTTTCCGGCAGCGCCTGCGTGTGGGCCTCGAAATGCAGGACGAAGCGAGCGAGAATCACGAGCCTTTCGAAGTCGATGCGCTGCAGGCGTGGCAGTTGCAGGATGAACTGATCCGCGCGCAGTTGCGGGCGATGGAGCGCGGCGAGGACGATCTCGACGCCGTTGCGCGCGAGCGGCTCGAACGCATGCATCGCAGCGGCGACCTTGCGGCGGGCGGTTTTGGCGAAGTCATCGGCGAAGAACTGCTCGAACCGATGCAGGAACTGTTCAACGAATATCGCAAGGCGCTCGCGCGCTGGCCGACGATGCTTGCGCATCAATACGAAATTCGTCTGGATGTGCAGCGCGACGGCCGCACGCTGGAACTGCTGGACTGGATCGACGATGTACGCGAAGGCGAGGGCGGCGCGCTCGGGCGCGTGATTCTCGACGCCGGCACGCTCGTCAAGGACAACAAGTATCGAGGCGACCGCCTCGTGGCTTACTGGGTGGCGCACGTCGCCGCGCAACTGGCGGCGGGCGAGGTGACGACCGTGATTGTCAGCAAGGTGGGCGTGGCGGAATTCGCGCCGGTGGCGCCTGACGTCGCGCGTGCATGGCTGCTCGATCTGCTGGCGGCGTGGGACGAAGGTGCGCGCCGGCCCCTGCCGCTGGCCGTCAAGACCGCTTTTGCGTGGCTGCGCAAATTGCCCGTGGATTTTGTGGCGGGTTCTGGCGAAATTCCCGCGGAAGCCTGGGACGCGGCGCGTATGGCCTTCGAAGGCGCGGCGCGCCTGTCGGGCGAACGCGATACGAATCTTTATCTGCGACGGGCCTTCCCCGATTTCGACACGCTTATTACCGGCGACGAATTCGTTGCACTCGCAACCTCATTGCTGATGCCGGTGCAGCGCGCACCTCTGTCGTCGTCGAAGAATAAACGCACGGCCAACGCCGCCGGTGCAACCGAATCTGCTGGAGAAACCGCATGACCCCGGCTGACGACATGATCGCCGATGTGCTGGAGCCGCTGCGCTTTCCGCTTTATGGCAGCCGCCTGATCGAAGCGAGCGCGGGCACCGGCAAGACCTTTACGATCGCCATGCTGTATGTGCGCCTCGTGCTGGGCCATCACGGCGCGGCCGAACCGTACGACGAATATGACGAAGAACGCGAGAGCGTTGCAGTCGGGCAAGGCGGCATGCGCCCGCTCACGCCGCCTGAAATCCTCGTCGTGACCTTCACGGATGCCGCGACCAAGGAACTGCGCGAACGTATCCGCGCGCGCCTGATCGAAGCGGCCGAGTATTTCCGTGCGTTGCCCGATGAAGTGCCGTTTCGCGCTGCCGGCACCGATCTGCTGCACGATCTGCGCGAGGCCTACCCGCCCGAACAATGGGCTGGCTGCGCGCGACGCCTGCAACTGGCGGCGGAATGGATGGACGAGGCGGCGGTCTCGACCATCCACGGCTGGTGCAACCGCATGCTCAGCGAGCATGCATTCGACAGCGACAGTCTCTTTTCGCAGACGCTTGAAACGGATCAGACCGAGCTGCGCGCGGAAGTCGTACGCGACTATTGGCGCACTTTCATGGCGCCGCTCGACGCGCAGGGCGCAGGGGAAGTGCGCGCATGGTTCGCGAGTCCCGATGGGTTGCATGTTGCGATTCGCGGGCTGCTTGCGCACGCCGATCAATTGCCCGACGCCGCCGCGCCCGCTGCGGCGTTGCTTGAGGCGCGCACGCAGGCGCACGAGGAACTCGAAGCGTTGAAAGCGCCCTGGCGCGAAGGCATCGACGAAGCGGAAGGGCTGATTGTCGCCGCGCGAGAAAAGAAGCTGTTCGATGCCAAAAAGCTGAATACGCGCAATTGCGAAAACTGGTTTGCGAAGCTGCGCGAATGGGCCAACGATCCGCATAGTGCGCATCCCGGCTTCAAGGACGATGCCGCCGTATGGACGCGTCTCACACCGGACGGTCTCGCGGAAATCTGGAAAGAAGGCCAGCCGCCTTCGCACCCCTGCTTCACGGCGATGGAGACCTTGCGGGATGCGCTGGGCGCGAAACCCGCAGCGAAGCTGCCCATCCTCTGTCACGCGGCGCGCTGGATCGCGCGACGATTCGAAGAGGAGGAGGCGCGCCGCTCGCAGATGGGTTTCGACGATCTGCTTACGCGCCTGCTGGCCGCGCTGAAAAAGCCCAATGGCGCGCGGCTGGCCGAGATCATCCGCAAGCAGTATCCCGTGGCGCTGATCGACGAGTTCCAGGACACGGACCCGGTCCAGTATCAGATCTTCGACGCGGTCTATGCGATCGAGTCGAACAACATCGATACGGCAATCGTCTTGATCGGCGATCCCAAGCAGGCCATCTACGCGTTTCGCGGCGCGGATATCTACACGTATCTGCGCGCGCGACGCGCCTGTGCGGGGCGGCTGTATACGCTCAAGAAGAATTTCCGCTCGACGCGCGCCATGGTCGATGCGGTCAACCGCTGTTTCGACGCGGCGGAAACCCGTCCCGAGGGCAGCGGCGCGTTCCTGTTTCGTGGCGCGCAAGGCGAGGCGAATGCATTGCCGTTCGTCGCCGCCGATGCACATGGGCGTCCTGACGAACTCGTGGCCAATAACCAGACGCTGGCGGCGCTCAACGTCTGGTGGCTGCCGGGCACGGACGACGGCAAGCCATTGAGCAAGACCGCGTACTTCGCGAGTATGGCCGCGAGTTGCGCGACGGAGATGGCGCGCCTGCTCAATCTCGGCCAGAGGGGCGCGGCGGGCTTCGAAGGCGAACACGGCCTGAAGCCGCTGCGGCCTGCGCACATGGCGGTGCTTGTCAACAATCGTATCGAGGCAGATGCGATTCGCGAGGCAATGGCGGTGCGCGGCATACGCAGTGTTTATCTCTCCGATCGCGAATCGGTCTATCTCCAGCCTGAAGCGAATGAGCTCCGCTACTGGCTGGGCGCCTGCGCCGAACCCGACGACGGCCGACTGGTGCGCAGCGCGCTGGCGACAGCGTCGCTCGGCTTGAGCTGGAGTGAACTGGATGCGTTGGGCCGCGACGAGATCGCCTGGGATGCGCGCGTGCTGCAATTTCGAGGCTATCGCGAGGTGTGGCGCAAGAAGGGCGTGTTGCCGATGCTGCGGCGCCTGCTCAACGATTTTCATGTGCCGCAGCGCCTGCTAGGCGAAAGTGCTGCGGCGGGCCTGAACGGCGAGCGCTCGCTTACCAATCTGCTGCATCTGGCCGAATTGCTGCAACAGGCGAGCACGCAGCTCGACGGCGAGCATGCGCTGATCCGCTATCTGGATGAACAACGCGAGGACGAAAGCGCGGGCGGTGGCGGCGATGCGCGCCAGTTGCGCCTGGAAAGCGATGCCGGGCTGGTGCAGGTGGTGACGATCCACAAGTCGAAGGGGCTGGAATATCCGCTGGTTTTCCTGCCGTTCGCGTGCGCGCATCGTGCGGTGAAAGCCGACGATATTCCGTTCAAATGGCATGATCAGGATGGCGAACTAAGGGTCACGCTGGAGCCGGAACCCGCCGTATTGACGCAAGCCGACCGTGAACGGCTTGGTGAAGATTTGCGCAAACTTTATGTGGCGCTAACGCGCGCGTGCTACGCGACGTGGATCGGCTACGCACCCGTGCAGAACGTGGAGGGGAGCGCGTTCGGCTATCTCGTGAATGGTGGCGAGGCATTGCCGGCGGAACACAGCGATACACTGCTTGAAGCGCTGCGCGGGCCGTGCAGCGATATCGCCATCGCACCGGCGCCTCCAGCCAGCAACGAAATATTCGCCACGCAGGGACCGGACGCGGCGCGCGGACGCGCGCGTACGTTCCCGCGCCGTACACGTACGCCGTGGTGGATCGCGAGCTATTCGAGCCTTAAGACAGTCGAGGGCGCACAAGGCGCGTTCGCCACGAAGCTGGAGGACGAGGAACGCGCCGCGCCCGACACGCGCGGCGAGGACGTATTTCTCGAACTGCTGGGTTCGCGTGCCCCCGACGCTGACGATCCGGAAGCCTCGCAGGCCAATCTGCTCGCGCCTGCCGGTGCGCCGATGCACGGCTTCGAGCGCGGCGCCGACGCTGGCAGCTTCCTGCACGAATTGATGGAATGGGTCGCGAACGAAGGCTTCGCGGAAATCGCCGACGAAGCCGCGCATGCGCGTTTGCGCGATATGATCGCGCGCCGCTGCAAGGTGCGCGGCTGGGACCGGTGGATCGAGACGCTGACGCAATGGATGCTGTCCTTCATCAGCACGCCGCTGAAGTTGCCGGATTTCGAGGGCGAGCGTGTGTCGCCGCTTTCGCTCGCATCGCTCTCCCGATCGGCGTATATGGCGGAAATGGAATTCTGGGTGGCCGCGCACAGGGTGGATACGCTGGAACTCGACGCGATGGTCACGTCGCTGACGCTCGACGGCGCCGACCGGCCGCCGCTGGATGCGACGCGCCTGAACGGCATGCTCAAGGGCTTTATCGACCTTGTGTTCGAGCATGAGGGCCGCTATTACGTGGCCGACTATAAATCCAACTGGCTCGGTCCCGACGACGCTTCCTATACCGTGGAGAAAATGCGCTCGCAGATTTTGCATTCGCGCTACGAATTGCAATACGCGCTCTATCTGTTCGCGCTGCACCGCTTGCTCAAGTCGCGCCTGCCCGATTACGACTACGATCGGCATATCGGCGGCGCGGTCTACATGTTCTTGCGCGGGGGGAATTCGCCGGGGCAGGGCCTGCATTGCGAGCGGCCTCCTCGTGAGCTGATCGAAGGGCTCGATGCGCTGTTCGCCAATCACAACACGCTGGAGGGCGCGGTATGACGAAGCGACGCACGACCGCGACGAAAGAGCCGAAAGACGGCATTGGCGTGACGGGCGACCTGTTTGCCCAATTCGACGAGCTAGCGGAAGTTAGCGCGCCGGAACCGGCACGCACGAGCGAAGCGAACCAATCTGTTGCGCGCGCAACGTCACAGGATTCGGCTGCGCAGATGCTGGCGACGCTGGAGCGCTGGGTCGAGCGCGGCTGGCTGCGCGCGCTCGATGGAGCGTTTGCGCGTTTCCTGCTGGAAGAGACGCCGGACGCACCGCCATTGCTGCTGCTTGCTGGGGCACTGGCGAGCCATCAGCTCGGGCGCGGGCACGTATGCCTCGATTTGCAGGCCACGCTTGAAGACCCGGCATTCGCCTTGTCCTTGCCGCCCGACGGCCCGCAGGTGCTGACCGACGAGCCGCCCCAACCGCCTGCCGAAGTGCTGGCAGGTGTGACGCTCGAAGATTGGCTCGCCGCGCTCGACGTAGCCGGCCTGGTGGGCGAGGAAGCGGGGAATACGCCGCTCGTGCTGGCGGGGACGCGCTGCTATCTGAGGCGCTACTGGCAATACGAACAGGATGTGCGCGCCGGGATCGAGGCGCGGCTCGCCCAGCGCGCGCGCATCGAGTCCGAGTTGCCTGCCGAAGCTGCGCGCGCGGCGCTCGACGCGTTGTTTGCCCCGCGCGAGGCGGCGCGGTCGACAAGAGGCGCCGACTGGCAAAAGTTGGCCTGCGCGCTCGCGGCGCGCAGTGCGTTCAGCATCATCACGGGCGGCCCCGGTACGGGCAAGACCACAACCGTCGTCAAGTTGTTGGCACTCCTGCAGACTCTGGCGCTCGGCGGCAAGGTATCGGCGCGGCCCTTGCGCATCCGGCTGGCGGCGCCGACGGGCAAGGCAGCCGCACGGCTGAACGAGTCGATTGCGGGCGCGGTGGCGCGCCTGCCGTTCGAAGCGCTCGCGCAGGGTGTGGACGCGGCAGCCTTGCGTAACGCGATTCCCACCGCCGTCACGACGCTCCACCGTGTGCTGGGCACACGTCCGGGCAGCCGACGTTTTCGCCACGACGCGGCCAATCCGCTGCCTGTCGACGTGCTCGTGATCGACGAAGCCTCGATGGTCGATCTGGAAATGATGGCGGCGGTGCTCGATGCCTTGCCGCCCACGGCGCGGCTGATTCTGCTGGGCGATAAGGATCAGTTGGCGTCGGTGGAGGCGGGCGCCGTGCTGGGCGAGCTGTGCGAACGCGCGCGCGAGGGCCACTATACGGAGGCGACGCGCGCGTGGCTGGAAGCTGCGACGGGCGAGCGCATCGACGCCGCGATGCTCGACGCGCGCGGCACGCCGCTCGATCAAGCCGTGGCGATGCTGCGCGAGAGCCATCGTTTCGCATCGGAAAGCGGTATCGGCGCGCTCGCGGAACTCGTCAATACGGGTGACGCAACCGGCGTGGCGAAGATCTGGCAGCGCGGTTACGCGGATCTCGCGCGCCTCATCTGCCCGGCGCACGATGACGCGCCGCTGCGTGCGTTGATCGTCGACGGCCGCGTGAGCGACGCGCCTCGCGCGCAGGGTTCGGGCGCACAAAGGCGCGGCTATCGTCACTACCTGGAGACAATGCGTACCACGCGTCCCGCAGCGGGCGCGACGCCCGAGCAACTCGTCGAATGGGCGGCGGGCGTGCTCAAGGCGCATACGGAATTTCAGCTGCTGTGTGCCTTGCGGCGCGGTGCGTGGGGCGTGGAAGGGCTCAACCGGCGTGTCGCGCGGTTGCTGCAGGAGGAGGGCTTGATCGAGCCGCTGGGCGACTGGTATGCGGGGCGGCCCGTGCTGGTCACGCATAACGACTACGAGCTTGGCCTGATGAACGGCGATATCGGCATTGCGCTCGATCTGCCGGTGCACGAGGGGATGCCGCCGGTGTTGCGCGTGGCGTTTCCGTCGGGCGATGGCGCGGGCGGTGTGAAGTGGGTCTCGCCCAGTCGTCTGCAAGGGGTGGAAACCGTGTTCGCGCTTACCGTGCACAAATCGCAGGGCTCGGAATTTACTCACGCGGCGCTGGTGCTGCCGGACACTTATAGCCCGATTCTCACGCGCGAACTCGTCTATACGGGCATCACGCGGGCACGCGCCTTTCTTACGCTCGCGGTGCCGGAAGGGCGGTCGGTGCTTGACCGCGCTGTGGTCGCCAAGGTGCAGCGTGCGAGCGGCCTGATGGCGGGGCTTGCCCGCGATGCGGCTCAAGCGGCGTGACGTTTCCGATCCGAAAGCGAGAAAACGCACGAAAAAACGCGCCGGGCGGCGCCGGGACGGGCCCTGACCTGGCCCGCTCCGTCGTCGTCCGGCGCGTTCGATCCCGTTTCCGTTGCTGTTGCCGATCGGAAATCGGGAAAACTTTTGACGCGTAGTTAGACGATCGTCAGCGTCACGTCGATGTTGCCGCGCGTGGCGTTCGAGTACGGGCACACGATGTGAGCCTTGTCGACCAGCGCCTGGGCGGCAGCGCGGTCCATGCCCGGCAGCGAGACGCGCAGTTCGACTTCGATGCCAAAGCCGTTGGGGATCTGGCCGATGCCCACGTGGCCGTTGACCGACACGTCAGCCGGGATCGCGATCTTGTCGCGCGCCGCCACGAACTTCATCGCGCCGATAAAGCAGGCGCTATAGCCCGCTGCGAACAGTTGTTCCGGGTTCGTACCGTCGCCGCCTGCGCCGCCCAGTTCGCGCGGCGTGGTGAGCTTGAGGTCGAGGTTGCTGGCGGGCACGACTGCGCGGCCATCACGGCCTCCGGTTGCGGTGGCTTCGGCGGTGTAGAGGACTTTTTCGATCGACATGACTGACTCTCCAGTGTGAGCAATGCAGCTTGAAAACTGCGGGTGTTGAATCATTAGTCGTCCAGACCAATGGCGGTCTTCGCGACGGGTGCTTGACTGCGTGACTTCGACGATAACGGCCAATCGTGGCACACACATGATTGTGATCGGACCATCATCGTTATTCTTCAAATACTATCTATCACTAGATAGATATGGGGCGAAGACAAAAACATACCTTAGTCTCTGTCCAACTTCTCGTCCCTTTAGAACACTATCTATTAGAAGATAGATAAATCGTCCTGCAAAAAGGCGGTGATCCGCCTTCCTTGAAACTTCCCTGCTGGCCTGTTCAGCTAGCGACCTTCCACATCGCTTCAACATCTTCCAGACGCGACTTCGTGTGAAACAGGCGGCTTGCCAGCACACTGCCTTGCAGCGCCGCGAACAGCGTGCGCGCTGCGCTTTCCGGTTTGCCTCGCGCCACCAGCGTGCCTTCCTTGACGCCTTGCGCCAGCACCTTCGCAAGCCAGGCCTCGTTCGTGCGGAAGAACGCCTGCACCGCTTCGCGCACGGCTTCGGGCAACGTTTCGATGTCGGCGGCGAGCATGCCGCACAGGCAGATCTGGTTGCCGTCGCCAAGCGTCTTGCCGAAAAAGCGCGTGTACATCGAGAGCTTTTCGTTGGCCGGTAACGCCGGATCAACCGCCTGCAGCGCCTGCATGACTTCGTCGCTGTACTGCTTCACCGCCTCTAGTACGAGATCGTCTTTCGAAGGGAAGTAATAGTGAATGCTCGACGTCTTCACGCTCACGAGTTCCGACAGATCGCGATAGCTGAACCCGTTATACCCGCGCAGCATCATCAAGGTGATGGCGTGGTCGAGTACCTGTTCGCGGACTGTCAACTTCGTGTTCATGGGCTCTAATTTATCTACTGGAAGATAGACTGTCAAGCGCCAACTGGAAATTTTTTGTTTGGGTGTGAGTTTCTTTCAGGAAACAGGCGGCGAAGTGGCCGCCTGAGCCTTATCAGAAAGGGATTTCAGAGCCCGCGGTGCCCTGCGCTAACGATCAGGCGTAGTCCAAGCGCGGCAATGGCGCCAGCGGCGACCCGGTCGATCCAGCGCTTCGCTCGCAGATACAGATCGCGCGGACGCTGGCTCGAAAAGCTGAGCGCGACCAGCGTGTACCAGCCCGTTTCGATCCCGAACACCAGCGGCGGCAGGGCGAAATAACACCAGAGCGGCGGATGCTGGGGCAGCAGCGCCACGAAGATGCTGCCGTAGGCCACCGCCGTTTTCGGATTGCTGAGCTGGGTCGTCAGGCCGGTCCAGAACGATTTGCCCGCCGATTTGCCTGCATCTGCGGTCTGCGTTTCGCTCTTGCCCATGCTTACGGGCTGGCCCGCGCCACGCCAGATACGCGAAGCGATGTAGAGCAGATACACGCCGCCCGCGATCTTGAGCCCGGCGTAGAGCCATGCGACCGTGGCGAGCAGCGTATACAGTCCGGCGAGCGCAATGCCTGCAAAGCAGATGGCGCCAATCCCCATGCCGAGCGCGGTGGCGACGCCGTCGCGCCGTGACAGGCCGATCGAATTGCGCGCGACCATCACGAAGCTGGGTCCGGGACTCATCGCACCGAGCAGAACGGCGGCGAGGATGCTGACGACGGCGGTAGTGGGTGACATGGCGATCCTGAGCGCTCAGAAGGAATCTTTAACAGTAGCACGCGTTTCCGATCATGCGCGATGTGCCGTTTTATTCTCTTATCGGAAACGCATGGCACCTTAGTCCTTCCCGCGCTGCTGGCTCCAGTGCGCGAGCAAAACGCGCGTTTGCTCGCAGATGCTGGCCTTGAGGAAGTCCGCTTTCTCGCGATCGATTTCATCCCACGCCAGCGTCGTCAGCGCCGAGCGGCGCGCGATGTGGAATACCAGCAGTTGTCCGTACAGGCTGAACACGCGCACGGTAGTGAGCGGATCGTCCGCTTTCGTGCCGGTGATGCGCGCCAGTAGTTCGACATTCACGGCGTTCAGCGGCGTACGCACGCGATCGCGCAGCACCTGGGAACCCACCTCTGGTTCGCCACCGCCTTGTTCACGCGCGAAAAAGAGGCGCTGGTCCGGCTCGCTGCTCTTGATGAAGGAGCGGTCGGCCACGGCGCGCTGGATGTCGAGAAAGGCTTCGATCAGCGCTTCCGTGTCGCCGTTCTGCTCGAGCACGGCGCGTGCGCGCAGCACGGCGGGCTCGAAGGCCTGCCACGATTCGTCGGCGATGGATTCGGCGCACGCGCGGTAAAGCCCTTCCTTGTTCTCGAAGTAGTACTGCAGCGCAGGGGCGTTGACGCCCGCGCGCGAGGCGATGTCGCGCGTGGATGCGCCTTCGAAACCGTGCTGCCCGAACAGGCTGATGGCGGCTTCGATGATCTTGCGGCGTGTTTCGTCGCCGCGCGCATAACCGCCCGCCGAGGGGCGGCGCAGTCGTTTGGGTTCGTTCATGTCATGTGGGTCGCGACTTTAGCTGTCGAAAATATAACACTTGACAGAATTTTTCCGGCTGGAATAATTTTACCAACTGGTAATAATATCTTGTTGAGGTTGCAAAAATCATGTCTACGACAGCAGGAGCGCCCGGACGCGACGTGCCGGGCGACGTCGTTGCGCCGGCGAAGCGCGGCAACAAACGCATGGTGCTGATCGCTCTCGGGCTCGCGGCTTTGATCGCCGCCGGAGTCTGGGGTGGTCACTGGTGGCTGGTGGGGCGCTTCATCGAAAGCACCGACGATGCGTATCTGCAAGCGGACAGCGTGACCGTTGCGCCGAAGGTCAGTGGCTACATCACCGATGTCTACGTGGCCGACAACCAGACCGTGAAGGCAGGCGACCCGCTCGTGAAGCTCGACGCGCGCCAGTATCAGGTCGCGCTCGATCAGGCCAACGCCACAATCGACGCGCGCGCCGCCGACATCCAGCACGCCGACGCGCAACTCGCGCAGCAACGCGCCAATATCGCCCAGGCGCAGGCCCAGCAGGAAGTGGCGCGCGTGAGTTTGCGTCACGCTCAGGACGAAGTCGCGCGTTATACGCCGCTCGCGGCTAGCGGCGCGGAAACCGCCGAGCGCCTCGCCGAACTCAAGAGCACGCGCGATCAGGCGCAGGCCACGCTGGCCGCCGACTCCGCCGCTGTCGAAGCACAGCGTTCGCAGATCGCCGCGCTCACCGCGCAGCAGGCGCAAGCGCGTGCGCAACTGGAGGCGGCCCGCGCCAGCGCGGCCCAGTCGCAACTCGATCTCGACAATACGGTGGTGAAGAGTGCCCTGGTCGGGCGTGTTGGCGATCGCTCGGTGCGGGTGGGGCAGTACGTGCAGCCAGGCACACGCATGTTGACGGTGGTGCCGGTGCAGAAGACCTATCTCACGGCGAATTTCAAGGAAACGCAGATTGGCCGCATGCGTATCGGCCAGCCTGTCGAATTGCACGTCGATGCGCTGCCGGGCCACACGCTGCATGGCGTGGTGGACAGTTTCTCGCCGGGCACCGGCGCGCAGTTCGCGCTGTTGCCGCCCGAAAACGCCACCGGCAACTTCACGAAGATCGTGCAGCGCGTGCCGGTGCGCATTCGTATCGACACCGGGCCGCAAACGCGCGGCGTGCTGCTGCCGGGCATGTCCGTGACCGTCGATGTGGATACGCGATCCGCGCGCGAGGACGACCGCCGTATCGACGCCGAGAATCATCGTGGCTGACGCAGCGAATTCGTCTGCTGGCGCGGCTCCTGCGCCGCATCCGCACGGCGAGCGCGCCAGCGCCGCCGACTGGATTGCCGTGGCCGCAGGCGCGCTGGGCGCGCTGATGGCCACGCTCGACATCTCGATCACAAATTCCGCTCTGCCGCAGATCCAGGGCGAAATCGGCGCGACCGGCACCGAGGGCACGTGGATCTCCACCGGCTATCTGATGTCCGAGATCGTGATGATTCCGCTCGCCGCGTGGCTCACGCGGGTATTCGGACTGCGAAATTTTCTGCTGGCCAATGCGGCGTTGTTTATCGGCTTTTCGATGATGTGCGGCTGGTCGGGCACGCTTGGCGTGATGATCGCCGGGCGCATCGGCCAGGGCTTTACGGGCGGTGCGATGATTCCCACCGCCCAGACCATCATCCGCACGCGGCTGCCGCTTTCGCAGTTGCCGGTGGGCATGACGGTATTCGGCCTGATCGTGTTGCTGGGGCCGTTGCTCGGTCCCGTGCTGGGCGGCTGGCTCGCGGAGAACATCAGCTGGAGCTGGTGTTTCTTCATCAATCTGCCGGTCTGTATCGCGCTTATTACTTTGCTGATCGTGGGGCTGCCGCCCGACCGTCCGCATTGGGAAGCCTTTTTGAAGGCCGACTGGCTGGGCATCGTGGGGCTCGCTGTTGGGCTGAGCACGCTCACGGTCGTGCTCGAAGAAGGGCAGCGCGAACGCTGGTTCGAGTCGAGCATGATTGTTTCGCTGACGTGTGTTTCGCTGGCGGGCATGGTGCTGATCGGCATTTCGCAGTTCGTGGCGAAGAAGCCCATTCTGCGGCTGTCATTGATGCGCAATCCGCGTTACGCCAGCGTGATCGTGATTGTGTCCGCAGTGGGTGCTGGCCTTTACGGCATTTCCTATCTGCTGCCGCAGTTCCTGAGCATCGTCGCGGGCTACAACGCGGAACAATCCGGCGCGATCATGCTGCTCTCCGGCCTGCCTGCCTTTCTGGTGATGCCTATCCTGCCGCGTCTGCTCGGCAAGGTGGACTTTCGCGTGCTGGTGGTGAGCGGGCTGCTGCTTTTTACGCTGAGCTGCATGCTCGATATTTCGCTGACTGCGCAAAGCGTGGGGCACGATTTCGTCTGGTCGCAACTCATTCGCGGCGTGGCGCAGATGCTCGCCATGATGCCGCTCAATCAGGCTTCGATGGCGGCGGTCGCGCGCGAGGACTCGGGCGACGCGGCGGGGCTCTACAACATGGCGCGTAACCTGGGCGGCTCGGTGGGGCTTGCGATCATCGGCACGTTGATCGATCGGCGCGAGACCTATCACACGGCGGTGCTGCGCGAATCCATCAGCGCCAATTCGCTGATCGGGCAGGAGCGTCTCGCTTCGGGCGCGGCCAACTGGTTTGCGCAGACCGGCGACATGGCCTATTCGCAGATGCGCTCGCTCGGCCAGATCGCCGCGCAGATCCAGCAGCAGTCGATCGTTATCACGTACTCCGAAACATTCTGGGTGCTCGGCATCGCGCTCGCTGCCTGCGTGCCGCTCGCGCTCCTGCTCAAGAAACCGCAGCCCGGCGTGAAGGCGCCGTCAGCCGGCCATTGATGCTTTTCTTTTTCGACTCATGACGGCAATTCGTTTCCCTCAATCCGCGCTTCAATCCGCATTCACGGCGCTGGCGGCTGCCTGCGCGCTGGCTGCGTGCACGGTCGGCCCCGATTATCGCGGCGCGCCTGCGGTGGCGCCGGAGGCGGCCAGCGCCGCTTCGTTCGTGCGTACGCCCGCGAAGGGCGTGACGCCCACGCGCGCGCCCAGCGAATGGTGGCTCTCTTTCGACGATCCGCAATTGAATGCGCTGATCGCTGCCGCCTTCGAGCACAACCCCGACCTGCGCGCCGCTCAGGCGCGGCTGCGCGAATCGCGCGCGCAACTGCAACAGCAGCGCGGTGCGGAAATGCCCAAAATATCGGCCAGCGCCGCCGCGCCGCGTATGCGCGAGCCTGATCTGAGTACGTTCTCGCAGTCCAATGGCAGCAGCGGATCGGGGTCGGGTTCGAGCGGCCGTGGCCCGCTGCAGTTCTATACGGCGGGTTTCGACGCTTCGTGGGAGATCGATCTGTTCGGCGGCACGCGCCGCGCGGTGGAAGCCGCCAGCGACGAAGCCGACGCTGTACAGGCCGATCTCGCCGATGCGCAAGTCTCGCTCGCCGCTGAAGTCGCACAGGCCTATATCGATCTGCGCGATCAGCAGCAGCGTCTGCTGATCGCGCAGCGCACGGCGGAACTGCAGCAGCAGTCGCTGACGTTGACCGAACAGCGCCGCGCGGGCGGCACCGCTGCCGATGTGGACGTCGAGCGTCTGACCACGCAGGTCGAAACCACGCGTTCGACCATAACGCCGCTGGCCTCGCAGGTGGAGATTTCGCTCGATCAGCTCGCGGTGCTCACTGGCAAGGCGCCGGGCGCGCTCGATGCAGAACTGTCCGCGCCGCGCGCGTTGCCAGCGCTGCCGGCGTCGGTGCCGGTCAGCGATCCGGCCACGATGTTCGCGCAACGACCCGACATTCGCGCGGCCGAGCGGCGTCTCGCTTCCAGCAACGCGCAGATTGGCGAGCATGTGGCCGATTTCCTGCCCAAGCTCACTTTGTTCGGCGATCTGGGCTTTACGGCGGCGGACCCGGGCCATCTGCTGCGCAAGAACAATTTCAGCTGGGTAGGCGTGCCTTATCTGCAATGGAATCTGTTCGACTTTGGCCGCACGCTCGGTGCCGTGCATGGAGCCGAAGCCTCGCGCGACGAAGCCGAGGCGCGCTATGAAAAGACCGTGCTGGGTGCGTTGCAGGACGCGAACGGTGCGCTTTCGCGTTACGGTTATCAGCGCGAGCATCTGGTGACGCTGCAGAAGGTGCAGAGTTCGGCGCAGCGCTCGGCGGTGTTGATGCGTCAGCGTTATCGCGCGGGGACGTCCACGCTGGTCGATCTGCTCGATACGCAACGTGCTGAATTTCTCGCCCAGCAGGACGTGATTTCGGGGCAGGCCGAGCTGCTCAAGGATTTCATTTCCATCCAGAAGAGCTTAGGTCTGGGCTGGCGCAGCAACGCGAGCTAAGTCCGTGTGAGGGCGCGCGCGAAGCGCAGCGCGAGAGTCTGGCCGACGCGTTACTCGAGAAGTTCATGGGGCCGCAGCCCATTACGGGCCGCGACGCGCACGTTTAAAGATCAACCTCGAGCCATGCTGTCGAGCACGCCATCGCGCCGGATCAGCCCATGAAACAGCGCCGCGCCCAGATGCAGCAGCACCGTCGCGAACAGCAGCATGGCGAGCCATGTATGCGCCGCGCGCAACAAGGCGTAGAGCGCGACGTCGTGCGGCGCGATGGCGGGCAGGTGCACGGCGCCCGCAAGCACAACGGGATAACCGGCTGCCGATAGCATCGCCCAGCCGATCAACGGCATCGCGATCATGAGCGCATAGAGCACCAGATGCGAAGCGTGCGCGGCTACGCGCTGCCACGCGGGCATCTCCGCAGGTAACGCGGGCGTCGCGTGGGAGAGCCGCACGACGATGCGCACGATCACGAGCACAAGCAAGGCGATGCCAAGCGGCCGGTGCAGCGCGATCAAACTGTTATGGAGCCGCGAGACCGTGGCGACCATCCCCACGCCCACGAATAGCATCGCAACAATCAGGACTGCCATCGACCAGTGCAGCAAGCGGGCGAGGCCGCTGAAGTGCGCTTGAGCAGGTTTCATTGCTGGGCTTCTCCGTGTGCGTGGGCGAGCGCCGCTTCTTCGTGCGTGCGGCGATTGAACGAGACCGCATAGGCGGCGGAGCGTGCGGCGAGCAGCGGATCGTCCGAGGGTTTCAGGCCGTCGGGCAGCACGGTCGGGTCGTAGTTGACGTCGCGGCAGGCGCCTTCGCGTTGCGGCGTGGCCTGGCGTAAAACCAGCGTGCCCGCGTCGATCTGCTCGCGCGTGGCGGGCCATTGCTGCGTGGCGTCGTTGGTGGCGTCACCCAGCGCGGCGACCGTGAGGACGAGATGCCAGCGCAATGGGCCTTGTGCAAGCCGTGAATCGAGATCGTCGGCGAGGAAGTTGGGGTTGCGCTTCTGGTCGGCTGATTCGGCTTCGTAAGGCGTTTCCGGGACCATCTCCCAGCGTACCGCGCGCGCATTGCCGTCGGCATCCGTGGCGATGAACGCATTGATGCCCCAGAACGCCGTATTGGCGAAGCTCGATGAAGGCGGGTGGCCTTTGATCCATTGGCGAAACGGCAGTGTTTCCGGGTTGGCGCTGAAAAACGCGTCGAGTTTCGCGGGATCGGGCTTGCCGGTTTTGGGATCGGGTTTCGATGCAATAAGTTGCTGGTAAAACTGTTTCGGGGTGCGAACGACAAAGACCGGCGCGGAATTCATGCCGGTGCGCCACTGTTCGCCGTCCTTCAACTGGAACAGCAGTGCCATGCTGCGTACCGGTATGCTGGCATCAGGCGCGGCCGGATTGCTGCCGGGAATCGCAAAGCGCCCGATCACGGGCGTTGCGCCCGGCGCAAACACGGCGGCGCGCGAGATGCGCGTGCCGTTGCCATTGCTCTCGAATTCGCCTTCCACGCACAGGCCTTTCGCGTGATTGCGTCGGAAGCCGGTGTGAATGCCGTAGTTCGATTCGAAGGTGTTGACGATGTGCGGCGCGTCCAGGCGTTTGGGCGTCAGCCAGCCCGCGGTCCACGCAAAGGCCGCGGCGGTGCAGCCGATCACGGCCGCGATGGCGGCAAGCCGGCACGGCACACAGATATCGACGCGACTCATGATGCGGCTCCGCACTGCGTGCGCACGCATGGAGGGCATACGGGAAGGAGGGGCGGGGCGCGATGGGGCATGATCGGTCCTGTTGAGGGGCATGGTGGCCGTTATGAGCGTCAACAGGGCGAAGGCGTGTTCTATTCCACGCGGCTATGAAGAAATTGCAGATGTAAGGTGCGCGCAAGAAAAATGCGCAAAGGAGAGGGCGATGCTCAAGGGTGGCTGCTTGTGCGGAAAGATCCGCTATGAAATCACGGGCGAGCCGATTGGCACCACGGCATGCCATTGTGTCGATTGCCGCCGCGCGTCGGGCGCGCCGTTCGTTGGCTGGATGAGCGTGTCGCGCGACGCATTCCGCGTCGTTGCGGGCGCAACCAGAACCTACGCGTCGAGTGCGGGCGTGGAGCGGGGTTTTTGCCCCGAGTGTGGAACGCCGCTTACGTACCGTAGCGCGGCGTTTGCCGATGAAATCGATATCGCTACGGGCACGCTGGACGCGCCTGGCGACGCGCCGCCCGAGGATCACACCTGGACGTCGCAACAGCTTGACTGGGTGCGGCTGGCGGATGGACTACCCAGGCATCCGCGCAGCCGCTCATGAAGAGGCTTTAATACAGGAGGCGACGGATCAACGATGCTCGGTGACGAACTTGGTCACGAGGTACGGCTCCATCGCTTCGGTGCCGCCTTCCGAACCGTAGCCCGAATCCTTCACGCCGCCGAACGGCACTTCAGGCAGCGCGAGGCCGTGATGGTTGATCGACAACATGCCGGTTTCGACATCTTCCGAAAGTGCCGCCGAAGTCGCGCTCGAACGCGTGTAGGCGTAAGCCGCGAGACCATAGGGCAGGCGGTTCGCTTCGGCGATTGCTTCTTCGTAGGTCGAGAAGCGCGAAACTAGCGCGAGCGGGCCGAACGGCTCTTCGTTCATGAGGCGCGCGGAAAGCGGCACGTCGGTCAGCACGGTCGGCGCGAAGAAGTAACCTTCGCGGCCAATGCGCTCGCCGCCCGTCAGCACCTTCGCGCCCTGTTCGCGCGCGTCGGCAACAAGCCGCTCCATGGCGGCGAGGCGACGATCGTTCGCGAGCGGCCCCATCTGCACGCCGGCTTCCAGGCCATTGCCGACCTTGATCGTTTTGGTGGCCGCGACGAAGTGTTCGAGGAACTCGTCGTAAGCCGCGTCCTGGACCATGAAACGCGTGGGCGAAATGCACACCTGGCCCGCGTTGCGGAACTTCGCACCGGCGAGCAGCTTCGCGGCGCGCGGGATATCTGCATCGGCGAATACGATGGCCGGTGCGTGGCCGCCCAGTTCCATGGTGGCGCGCTTCATGTGCTCGCCCGCCTTCGCGGCCAGCAGCTTGCCCACCGGCGTCGAGCCGGTGAACGAAATCTTGCGGATGGCCGGGTGCGCGATCAGATACGACGAGACTTCGGCGGGCACGCCGAACACGAGGTTGAGCGCGCCCTGCGGCACGCCCGCGTCGATAAAGACCTGCACGAGCGCGGCGCAGCTCGCGGGCGTTTCTTCTGGTCCCTTGAGCACGACGGTGCAGCCCGATGCCAGCGCCGCCGAAACCTTACGCACCGCCTGATTCAGCGGGAAATTCCACGGCGTGAAGCAGGCGACCGGGCCAACCGGCTCGCGCGTGACGATCTGGCGGACCGCGTCCGTGCGCGAGGGCACCACGCGGCCATAGGTGCGGCGACCTTCTTCGGCGAACCAGTCGATCACGTCAGCGCCCGCGAGCACTTCGCCCTTGGCCTCGCCAAGCGGCTTGCCTTGCTCGCGCGTCATGATGGCGGCGATCTCGCCCGCGCGTTCGCGCAGCAGGTCGGCTGCGCGGCGCATCGTCTTGCTGCGTTCCAGCGGCGAGACCTTGCGCCATGCGCTGAAAGCGCGCGCGGCGGCTTCGGCAGCATCCGAGAGGTCCTGTTCGCTCGCGAGGCTCAGGCGTCCGATCTCCGCCTCGGTGGCGGGGTCGATCACGGCAATCGCCTTCGCGCCGGCGCGCCATGCGCCATCGACGTAAATCTGGGTATCCGGATAGGGCTTCACGCTCGAAGTCATGATGGGACGATCCTTTTCAACGGTGCAGGGGTGGGGGACAGGTGCCGCGCGGCAACGCGTGGCGCAGAAGCCGGAAGATACCGGTATCGCCGGGCACCTGGCAGCCGCCTATTCTGCCACCGCTGCGCGAGCTTTGCAGGCGGCCCCAATGACAAAAGCCTTCGAGAAACTCGAAGGCCTTTGCGCCATATCCATGATTTACGTGGATTTAAAGCGTCAGAACTCGATCGTGGCGTTCGCAACGAAGGTGCGCGTCGCCGACGGCATCACGTAATAACCCCAGGCAGCGGTCCAGTAACGGCGATTGAAGAGGTTGTTCACGCCGGCGCGCAACGTGACGTCCTTGCCGCCCACCTGGGTGTCATACTTCGCGCTCAGATCCCACGTCGTATAGGCCGGGACGAATTGCGTGTTAGCCGCATCGACGGCCATATTGCCCACGTACTTGCCGCCAAACGCAACGGTCAGCGCACGCAGATACGACGGGTTGTATTCCACGCGGCCCGTCAGCGTGAAGCGCGGCGCGCCGTAGACGCGCTTGCCTTCGACGCTCGCATCGTCCACATCGACGGCCCTGGTGTCGAGGTACATCAAGCCGCCCATCAGGCGCCAGTCCTGCGCGAGTTGCAGCCAGCCGCTAGCGTCCAGGCCCTGGTAGCGTTTGGTGCCGCTCTGCACGAACACGTTGGCGGTGTTGGTGTACTCGTAGCCCTGATCGATGCGGAACAGCGCGACGTTGGCGCCCCAGTTGCGACGATCGGCCTTCAGGCCCACTTCGTATTGCTTGCTCTTGAGCGGGCCAAAAGTTTGCGGATAGTTGACGTTGGTGTTGCTCGACGAGCCGCCTTGCTGCAAGCCTTCGATGTAGCTCGCGTACAGCGTCGTATCGCGGTCGAGCTTGTACATCAGCGCGACGGTCGGCGTGACCGGGTTCGCCGTGTAATCGGCCAGCACCGACTGGTCGGGGTTATAGGTGCGGTCGCGGAACTGTGTGTAGCGCAGACCGAGCAGCGCAGACAGACGCGAAGTGAACTGCACGGTGTCGCTCGCATAGAGCGCAGTCTGCGTGGTGCGTTCGTGGCGGAACAGGTTTTCGCCGATATTGACGGCGTCGTTCGTCAGCAGCGTGCTCTGATACAGATTGCCGTTGCCGAGGTTGAAACCGTCGTTCCAGCCTTCGCTGTTGTCGTACTCGCTTTGCTGCGTCTGATAGCTCGCGCCGAGCACCACGTCATGCTTGAACGGGCCGGTATCGAATTTACCTTCGACCATGGCGTCGGCGTTCTGATAGAAGTAGCGCGTCAAGGCCGCATAAAGCGTGTTGCTGTAATTGCCGGCGGCATCGGTGACCGTCAGCAGGCTGTCCGAGTTGGTGCGGTTTTCCTTGGCAAAACGGTACTTGAGGTTCGCGTGCCAGTTTTCGGAAAGGCGATATTCAAGCCCGGTGCCAAACGAGGCGATCTCGGTCTGGTAGTAGTTCTGCGGCTGCGTGAGTTGATGCGTGACCTTGCTGGCGTCGGGAATCGGCGTGTCGTAGAAGAACATGCCGAACAGCGTGCCGTTGGTCTTGCGCTTCTGATAGAACGCATCGGCTGTCCACGTGAGATCCGGCGTAATGCGGAAATCGAGTGCGAGTGACGCCACCTGGCGGCGGACGTGACCGTTGGCTTCGGCGGTGTTGCCGTCCTCGTTCACGAGATTGAGGCGATAGCCAAAGCGCTTGTCGTTGCCAAAGCGGCCGCCCAGATCAAGCTTTTCGCTGAACACACCCGCCGACTGATAGCCGATCGAGAAGCTGCGATAGGGGTCGTCGGTCGGGCGCTTGAGCACATAGTTGACGATGCCGCCCGGGTTGCTGAATCCGTACATGAAGCCCGAAAGACCCTTGAGCAGTTCGACCTGTTCGAAGGGTTCGAGCGATAGTTCGGTGTCCCAGGAAGGGAAGCTCTGGCCATCGACCTTGACGCCGTTGAGCTGGTCGATCGCGAGCCCGCGAATGCTGAAGACCGAGTTCTCGCCCGTCGCATTGTCGCCGACGATGTTGACCGCAGGGTCGTACTTGAAGAGATCGTTGGCCGTGTTGGCGAGGCGATCCTTGCCTTGCTCGGTGGTGACGACATCGGTGGAAAACGGCGTATCCACCTGGCGGCGGTTGCCGAGCGCGCCCGCCGTGACACGTTCCGGCGACGCGGCTTCGCTGTCGCGCGCCGCGCTGACCTTGACGGTGGGCAGCGCTTTGGTGGCGTCAGCCGGGGTATCCGCTTGCGTTGCGGGCTGCGCCGTCTCCTGGGCCCAGCCGCCGCTCGAAAGCGTAGAAAGCGTGAGTCCCACGCTCACGAGCAACGCGGCGCTCAATGGAATCCGCGTGCGGGCGGCGCAGCGCACCGCGACAAAGCCGGGGCCGGAAGGGCGAACGGCGGCAGTATTCTTCATGGTGATCGATCGGCCGGCTGCCCGGCTCAAGCTTATTTTGTTATCGATGCCGAAAACGGCGCAGGCACTCCTGATGAAGCGCTGCAAATGCTAATGCAAATGATTCGCATATACAAACAAATTAATCAAGCTGAATGAAAGTTAGAAATCAGGCAACAGTCAGCTTGAAATTGGGGCCGATTTATGTAAGGCGCGCACTATAAGTTTTTGTCTGATGAATGCACGCTTGTGGATCGGCGCGAAGGGGAGTCAGGCGTAAAAAGACAACACGGCGCCCGAAGGCGCCGTGTGAAGGCGGAGTGGGGATCGGCGCGAACGCGCCGTCGTCGTCAGCTCAATTTCGTGACGGGCGCGACCGCAGCCGGATCGCTGATGCTCGGGCGGCCGGTTTCGACGTGGCCGGCGTAGCGGCGCGCGAAGGTCGAATCGTCGGGGCTCGTGACCGTGAGGTCGTACCAGTGATGGCTCGACGCGAGCACCCACGGTTCCTCGATGCGCGCGTTGGCGGGCACCACCACCAGGCGCTCACGCGCGCCGTAGGCGTTGTCCGTCACCGTGAGTCGCGCGATGCCGCCGCCGTGGTTGGTGAACTTCAGGAACAGGTTGCCGTTCGCGACGTCGTATTGCGCGGAGACTTCGGGCTGCGGCGTGCCGTTGTGCTTGCCGAAGAACCCTTGCGTCGATGAGGAAGACGAACTGGCTGCCGTGCCCGAGAAACGCCGCACGAAGCCATTCGGGCCGTGCACCTCGAAGGCGTAGACGCCGTTCGTCACGCTGAGATCCCACGTATCGTCGATCGACTTGCCCGCTTCGACCGTATAGCGCCACGGACCGTCGCTGCGATTCGTGCCGTACACATAGAAGTGCGCGCCCTGGCGGCCCTTGTTCGAGAAGGTAATCGAGAGCGTCTTCTTCGACGGATCGACCTGGGCGTTCACGTGCAACTCATAGGGCAGCGCGCGCGCATAGCGCACGCCCGGCTCCTGTGCATCGATCGGGCCAGGCGTGGCGGGCACGGTCGGGGCCTTGTTGGCGGAGCACTGGTTGTCGGCCTGCGCCATGTAGTTGCTCGTATCCGGCAGCGACGGAATCGACGAATCGGGCGTGCGGAAATCGAACGCCGTGGTGAGGTCGCCGCACACGGCGCGACGCCATGCCGTGATGTTCGGCTCATGCACGCCAAAGCGTTCTTCGATAAAGCGGATCACCGACGTGTGATCGAACACCTGCGAGCACACGAAGCCGCCCTTGCTCCACGGCGACACGATGGTCATCGGCACGCGCGGGCCGAGACCGTAGGGCAGGCCGTCGGCAGTGTACTTGCCGCCGCGCCCCGGATTGACCACGTTGTGAATTTCGCCTTCTACGCTCACCGTCGATTTGCCCTGCGTCGACGTCGTAGGCGGCTGCGGCGGCACGATATGGTCGAAGAAACCGTCGTTCTCGTCATACATGATGAAGAGCACGGTCTTGCTCCATACTTCGGGGTTCGAAGTAAGCGCCTCCAGGATCTGCGAGGTGTACTCCGCGCCGTAAGCCGGCGTGTATTTCGGGTGCTCGGAGAAGGCGGCAGGCGGCAGCAGCCACGACACCTGCGGCAGATTGTTGGCAAGCACGTCGTTCTTGAGATCGGCGATGGTGCGCACGGTCTGCGCGCGCTGATAAAGCGCCGAACCCGGTTGTGCGTTGATGAAGTTGGCGAAGTTCTGCAGGATGTTGGTCCCGTAGTTGCCGTTCATCGGATCGTTGCCGTTGGTGCCCTGCTGGTAGATCTGCCACGAGATGCCGGCGGCCTGCAGGCGCTCGGGGTAAGTGGTCCAGGACAGCAGTTGATAGGCAGGCGGCACGTCGCCGTCCACGAAGTCGTTGTTGTCGAGCAGCGGGCCGCCCATCGTGCCGCTCGGATCGACCATGCCCGTCATCAGATAGGCGCGGTTCGGATGCGTCGGCCCCGGCAGCGAGCAGAAATAGTTATCGCAGACGGTGAACGCATCGGCCAGCGCGTAGTGGAACGGAATGTCCGCGCGCATGTAGTAGCCCATCGTCATGTCGGTCTTGTACTGCGGCCACTGGTTGTACAGACCGTTGTTGATGGCGTATTGCGTCGGATACCACGAGTGGTCGAGATCGCCCACGCATTGCGCGCTGGTCGTCTGCGTGTCCAGGTGGAACGGCAGCACGGGTTTGGTGGCGTCCTCCTTCGACGGCTGATACCAGACCGGCTGGCCGCCGGGCAGCGGAATCGGCAGGCGGTCGTTATAGCCGCGCACGCCGCGCAGATGACCGAAGTAATGGTCGAAGGAGCGGTTCTCCTGCATGAACACGACGATGTGCTCGACATCGCGGATCGAACCCGTGCGCGAGAACGCCGGGATCGCCAGGGCGTTGCGGATGGACTCGGGCAGGACGGTCATGGCCGCGGCGGCGGCGCTGGAGGAAGCGACTGTCTGCAGGAAACGGCGACGGCTGTTTGACGTCATTGTTGTGCACCTTTCTGCTTGTTGGATGGATGTGTGCATAAGCACACGAACGGTGTATGAACGGTGTATTACTGACGCGTCGTTGCGGTACTGCGGGAATCGTTGCTGGACTGCGATGGCTCGTCGCCGGGGGCGTAGCTCATGACGGGCGCGACCTGCTGGCTGTCGGCGGCGAGGCTCGCCTGCACGCTCTGCACCGGATCGCTGGCATAGGCGTAACTGGCGGGGTTCGCGGTATCGGCGGGCGCGGCAGTGCCGATGCCGCTGGCCAGCGTGGTGTTCGCCGTGGCCGCGCCAGGTGCTGCGGGCGGCGCGGGCTGGAGCGCCGCGCTGTCCTGCTGCTGGACGGGGGCGCTGGCCGTCTCAGGTGCCGACGAACCCACGCCTGGCCCGCACGCGGCGAGCGAGATGGTTGCCAGCACAACGGAAATCACGGCCGCTGAGGATGGCTCGAACAGGCGTCTTTGCATATGCGCTTTCACTCCGATGGATCGGGTCGGCGCACAGTTTCTACGGTCTCGAAGAAAGAATTGTGAAACGCGTGAAAACGTTTGCGAGCGATGATTTTTCTATGCAAACGTCTTAAAAGCGAATGAAACGGGTGCAATATTTGATGTCGAAACAGTGTCAATTACAAACTGTTTCTAATTCGCACGTAGGGGAAAGTTTTGAATGCAGCGCGCGCGGCGGCTCGATCGCGAGCGCCGCTTGATTGAAAGGCGAATGAAAAAAATGCGGCAAGCCGACGGAGCCGCCGGCTTGCGGGTGTTCTGGCTGTGAAGAGGCTGTTAAGCGGCTGTCAGGCGGCCCGCTGCCCAAGCGCCTCTTCAACGATGCGCCGTCCCACGCTGTAGCCACGCATGAGCGCATCCACTTCGGTCACAAACCAGCGGTCGCCGATATCGGTCAGGCGCATTTCCGGGAAGCACGGTTCCTGGCGGTCGGATTTATAAATCGACACCATGGCGACGTAGCCCGAATCAACCATCCGGACTTTGCGCAACACCGGCTCCGAGATGGAATCGGTGCAGACTCGAATGGCATATCCCATGTAATCGTAATTGCGTTCCATGCCTGTTTGCTCTCCCTGCGACGATCTCAGCCTGTAAATAAAGACCTCTCCCGGAATCCAGCGGCGACGTTGACCTTCAAGGAGTGTTCTATCCAAGGTTAACGAGCGCCGCCAGGAAAAGTTGATAGCAAGTAATGTGCCCCGATTTTTACTTTCCCCACAGCAGGGATTCGGGATGGCGCTCGAGATAGTCGGCCAGCGAATCGATACTGGCCAGCGTCCGCTTCAGTTGCGCCAATGCCAGGTGGACGTCCGACTGCAAGGGCGAATCCTGCTGCAGCGTCGCACGCGCCGCCGCGAATGACTGTTGCGCCGCGCCGAGCGTGGACTGCGCCTGCGGCACGATCTGATCGTTGACGGACTTGAATAGCGTATCGGCGTTTTTTAGCGACGCTTGCAGGTTGTTGCCGATCCGATCGAATGGCACGCGGTCGAGCTTCGTGACGATGCTGCTCAACTGGTCCTGAAGTTCTTCGATCGCATTGGGCACCGTAGGCAACTCAACCGGCTCATGTTCCACGTCGAAGCGCACGGCCGGCGCATGGGGAAAGAAGTCGAGCGCGATATAGCGCTGACCCGTCAGCGCATTGCCCATGCGCAGTTGTCCACGCAGACCTTGTTCGATCATCGCGCGCAGCAAGGCGCGGCCGCCCGAACTGTCGCCTTGTCCGAGCGCTTCCCGATAGCGGCGTCCCAGGCGATCCGGGTAGAGATTCACCGTGGCCACCATGTCGAAGACGCCACGCGCAAGATCGCGATCGACGTCGATACGGACGACTTCGCCTAACTCCACGCCCCGAAAATCGACGGGCGCGCCCACGGCAAGACCGCGCAGCGATTCGTGAAAGCGCAGGCTGACGGGAGCCGCGAATCCTTGCGTCAGGGCTATCGCATCGGACTGGCTGTCGCCTAGCGGGAAACGGGTGCCTTCGTTGGCAATCGCTTTCTTCGATGTATCGTCAGGAGAATCGAATTGCACGCCGCCGTTCAGGATCGTAGCGAGAGAAGAGGTATCGACGCGCAATCCGTTTGCATTCAGCCGCACGTCGAAAGCGCTCGCACGCCACCAATGTGACGACGCGGTGACATAGCGGGCGAAGGGTGCTTTGACGAAAACTTCGATGCCGACTTCGTCGCCGTTTTTGCCCAATGTATAGCCCAGCACTCGCCCGACCTGCACCCGCCTGAAATAAACCGGCGAGCCCGCTTCGAGCGAACCGGGCGAGGCGGCGCGCAATTCGAACCGTGTTCCGTCAAGCGATGACGAAACCACGGGCGGTGTTTCGAGGCCGATAAAGTTCCGGCATGCCTTGGTTGAGCGGCTCATTTCCGCGGCGATATATGGACCGCTGACCAGCGTGCCGATGTCGGACACGCTCGCGCCATCGACGCGCGGGCGCACCACCCAGAAGCGCGTACCGCAGGAGGCCAGACGAGCGGCGTTTCCCGTGAGGCGAACCACCGCCGTGACGTGCGTGCGATCGCTGGAAAGACGCGTCGCCTCCAGCCGACCGACTTCGACGCTGCGGTAACGCAGACGCGTCTTGCCAACCTGCAGACCTTCGCCGGTGGTGAACGTGATGCAGAGTTCCGGGCCGCGCGTAAGCGCTTGATACGCGAGCACGCCGGTAACGACGAGCGCGGCAAGCACCGGAATCTGCCACGCGCGCCCAGACTTTGTGCATGCCATCTAAAGACTTCCGGTCACGATATCGCGCAAAGTGCCAAACAGGCGACGAAACATCCACGCAAGCCGGAAAAGCGTGTGCCGCAACGTGGCGCTATTCATGGTGTGAAACCCAGAATCAGCGTCAGATACGCCAGACTGAGCGCTACTCCCGCAATCGTTCCGAAGTAGTCCCGCGCGCCGGGGCCGCACAGAACGTGCGCCGGAATACCCACGGCGAGATAAGCGACGATAAAGACCAGCGTGATCGTGAGCGGCGGATATCCCAGTGAAATAGCGGCTTTCGCAAGCTGATTCATGATCAGTCATCCTGATTAAATGAGTGGTATTCCGCCGCTTGTACGTTACTGACGCCGCTCAGTGCAGTTGTGCGACCAGTGCCTGCGCGCCTTTATCCAGGCCGGTTTTCGCGGCGGCGAGCGAGCCGAAAGCCGCCGGCAGATTCATCGCATTCGGATATTGCTTCGTGACGTAGGCTTTCAGGAGACGGTTGTCGCTGCTGTCGTAGACCTCGACGGCATAGGAAACCGATCCGCTGAACGCCCCCTGGCCGCCGCGTACCGCCTGCACGCCGTTATAGAGATTGCCGGCGATATCGAAATGCATGGCTTGCCCGACGAGCGGCGTGGTTCGCTGCGCGCCCGTGAGCGTGAGTTTGATGCGCAGCACGCCTGGACCTGGCTGGTCGTGCAACTGAAAGCGCTTGCCGAGGTTCTCGGCGAAGGTTTTCTGCGCGTAGCCGGCGAGCACGGTTTTGTCCTCGTCCTTCATATCGTTGAATTGCGCATCGGCGCCTTGATAGACCGTCACCGGGTCGAGGACGACCTGCGTGTAGCGCGACCAGACGACCGGCGCGGCATACGCGAACGGCACCTTGGCGCGGTCGTCGCCGTGATTCGGCTGAAGTCTGGGGGCGGCGTCGATGCCCGAATACGCGACCGGTTGCACGCCTGCGCACGCGGCGAGGGTGAGGGACAGCGCGCCGGCGCTCAGGCAAATGGCGAGTCGTTGGCTGAACATGTGAGCTTTCCTTGGGTGGGATACGTGGATGGGAATGACAAGCGAAGTCTTCCCAGCGGACGCAGCGTAACCGCAAACCCAAAGAATGTAAACCGTCTACCCGGTTTGTTTTTATCGGGGCCGGTCGGCTAAGATAGCGCCTGCACCGCTGCGGCGCAGGTCGCGGCGGCGATTCCTATTCCAGACGCGGCGCTCAGCTGCGCAGCAGTGAAGCATTCAATTCGACATGGACAACCCGACTCGCTCCGAGCTTTCACGCAAAAAGGCCATCGCCGCCGCGCTGGCTATTCTGACCAGGGAAGGCGTGGGCGGCCTGACCTTCGACTCGCTGTCGCGCGAAAGCGGCATCAGCAAAGGCGGGCTGCTGCATCAGTTCAGGACGAAGCAAGGCGTGCTGGAAGCGCTGCTTGAACATCAGCGCAATGAATTTCGGGCGATTGGCGCCGAATACCGGCAGACCGAAGGGCGCGACAAGGCCGAGCCAACGCTCGCCTCGCAGATCGCCATCTACCGCCAGGCGCTGAATCAGCCGCATTCGGTGGCGCGCGCGATGCTGGCCGTGATGGTCGAGTCGCCGGGCATGCTGGAAGCCAGCCGCGACCAGGATGGCGAGGTCGCGAAGGCGATCGAAAAGGAAGCCGCGGACCACGATCTTTCTCTGCTGCGCTATTTTGCGGCCAGCGGCATGGCGTTCAATCTGCTGATCGGCTTGACCGAACTCGACGAGGCGACGCGTAACCGGCTTTTTGACCGCTTGCAGAACGAAGATAGCTGGAAGCCGGTGCAGTCGAAGAAGAAGGGCAAGTAAGCGCTTCGGCTTCGATCCGGCCTTGATTCGGCCTCAGACGCCGATCCCTGCGCCGCATTCAGGTACGATGGGAAGATGATGCACACGAACCTGGGGCCTCTCATGGATACGTCCTCTCGCGAGCCGCACGAAGCTGCCGTTGAAGCACTGGCAACGCTATCGGAGTATCTCGAACGCTCACTGGACAAGGGCGCTAGCTTGATCCTGGTGCGCTCCCAGTCCGACCGCAGCGATATCTATCTGGGCGATGCGGGCGAGGCCCAGGAAGAGTGGACGCGCTGCGGTTTTATCCGCAACGCGCTGGTCGCCGAAATCCTGGGCGCGACCCAGGCGGGACTCAATTCCCTGTTGATCGACGGCCAGACCTATCGCTTCGTGCGCACGTTCACGCAGGTCGCCCAGCACGGCGCGATCGTTTTTTCCGCCGCATAAAGCCGGCGCAGAAGAACAGTATTCCGAACGATTCCGCCGGAGGCGTAGTGCTCAAGAATCTCGATCCGCTGCTCAATCCCGATGTGCTGCACGCGCTCGCCTCGATGGGGCACGGCGACGAAGTGGTGATCTGCGACGCGAATTTTCCCGCCGCCGCCGTGGCGCGCGATTCGGTGCTCGGCCGTCTGCTGCGTATCGATGGCGTGGATTCGCCGCGCGCGGTTCGAGCGGTGCTGTCGGTGCTGCCGCTCGATCGCTTTGTCGATCATCCGGCGCTGCGCATGGAAATAGTCGGCGATGCGCAATCGCTGCCCGCCGTGCAGCGCGAGGCGCAACGCGAAGTCGATCACGCCGAAGGGCGCGCGGTGCCGTTCGCGTCGCTCGAACGCTTCGCGTTTTACGAACGCGCGCGCCGCGCCTACTGCGTGATCGCGACCGGCGAGGCGCGCGGCTACGGCTGTTTCGTGTTCAAAAAGGGCGTGCTGCTAGCGGCGGACGAGCCGCGCGGCTGAGCCCCTGAATCCCTGAATCCGTTCACGTGCGTTCGAGCACCTCGGTCGCGCGATGCGGCTGCGCCACCTGATCGACGATAAATACATCCCCGCGCGCGTGTCGCGTGCGCAGCGGCAAGATCGCTTGATAGGCGGGGGAGTCGTACCACGCGCGAGCCCGCTCGCGGTCGTCGAATTCGATCACGATCAGATCGCCGCTAAAGCGGCCTTCGAGCCGCTCCACCGGGCCGCCGTGCAGGATAAAGCGCCCGCCGAACGGCGCGAGCGTCGCGTCGATTTTCTCCAGATATTCGACGATGTCGGCACAAAGCTCGACTTCGTGCAGATGGCCGATGGCATAGCTCGTCATGGTGATCCTCGCGTGGTGGATGGACTGATAACGAGGATAGGGCGCCATGCGAGGCTGATCGATTACCTCCGAGGTAAATCGGCGCCAGATCATTCAGGCCAGATATTTTTCAACTCGCCGCAAAAAACACTTGCCAACGCTAGGGGAAAACCCTAGAATTAACTCGTCTCCTCCATGTCTCCTCCTGATATGGATTCAGCCCGCCCAATTCAGGCGGGCTTTTTCTTTTCCAGCGCCGGAAATCGCGGCCGCGTCGCCCTGCTCAGGGTCTTGCCT
>NZ_DASZJJ010000327.1:0-18220 GCF_035948235.1 Paraburkholderia sp.
CAGCGCGCGGATCAGGTTGACGGTCGCCACCGCCTGCGAGCCTTCCAGATGGCTGGCCTGCAGCTGCGAAACCAGCACCGATCGTTCGCTATCGATCACGTTCAGATAGCTCACCTCGCCCTCTTCGTACTGCGTGCGCGACAGGTGCGCGGCGCGCTGCGAGGCGTTCACCGCGTCGTCCTGCTCGCGGATCTGGTCGTCGAGCAGGCGCAGGTCGGAGAGGTTGTCCTCGACTTCGCGGAACGCCACCAGCACTTGCTGGCGATACTGCGCGACATCCTCGTCGTATTTCGCACGCGCCTGAGCGAGATTGGCCTTACGGCGCCCGCCATCGAACAGCGGCACCGTGAGCGCCGTGCCCGCGAGCGGCCCGAGCAGGAACGCGCGGCTCGACCACATGAACAGATCGCCGAGCGTGGTCGACTCGTAGCCGAACGCCCCGGTGATGTCGAGCTTCGGAAAGAACGCCGATTTCGCCAGACCCACGCGCGCGTTGGCCGCCGCCATCGCACGCTCGGCGGCGGCGATATCGGGGCGGCGTTCGAGCAGCGTCGACGGCAACCCTGCCGGCACGCGCGCCGTGACCGGCACGAGCGGCGTTTGCGCGAACGTAAAATCAGCCGGCGCCTTGCCAAGCAGAATCGCAAGGCTATGCTCCGAGGCCGCGCGCTGACGCGCTACGCCCACGGCGTCGGCGCGGGCGCTCGCGAGTTCGTTGCGCGCCTGCGAGACGTCCAGTTCGCTGATATCGCCTTCCTTGAAGCGGCGCTCGACGAGCTTGAGCGCGTCCTCACGCAGCGTCACGGTGCGGCGGTACAGATCCATATCGGAATCGAACTGGCGCAACTGGAAGTAGTTCTGCGCGACATCGGCCTGCAGGGACAACTGCACCGAGCGGAACAGCGCCTCGCTTTGCTGCGCGTCCGAGCGCGCCGCGTTCACGTTCGAGCTGACGCGGCCGAACAGATCCGCTTCATAGCTCGCCGTGCCCTGCGCGCGCCAGAGCGTCTGCGTCGGCACGTTGGTGTTCTGCGACAGATACTGCGAGGCCGGCGAAGCGTGCTCGTAGGTCGGCCCGAAACCCGCATCGAGCGACGGGAACCACGACGCGCGCGCCGCCTGCGTCACCGCCCGCGCCTGCTGCACGCGTGCGGCGGCGGCTTTCAGATCCTGATTGGCGGCCTGCGCCTGATCTTCGAGCTGGTTGAGCGTGGGGTCGCCAAACACCGTCCACCACTGGCCGCGATGCGCGTCGTCGGCGGGTTGCGCGGGCGTCCACGTACCCGTGTCATGCGGGCCGGCGGGCTGATCCGCCTGCGTTTGCAGCGGGGCTTCCTTGAACGCTTTCGGCACGCCCGCGTCGGGCACCTTGTAAGTCGGCTCGACCGAGCACGCCGCGAGCCATGCGAACAACGCCACGCCCAGCGCGAGACGCGTGCGGCGCCAGAATGCACCGTCCGGCTTGCTCGAGTCTTGCGAGAATGAATAGTTAGTCATCTTGATCATCCTTTCTTACGCATCCACCGTGCTGGCCGGATGGCGCGCGTTATCCTTTTGCGCGACGTGGATCTTGCCGCCCGCGAGCGTACGCAGCACCACATAGAACACCGGCGTGAGCAGCAGGCCGAACGCGGTCACGCCCAGCATGCCGAAGAACACCGCAATCCCCATCGCATGGCGCATTTCCGAACCCGCACCCGAGGACACCACGAGCGGCACCACACCCATGATGAAGGCGATCGACGTCATCAGAATCGGGCGCAGACGCAGACGGCTCGCCTCGATGGCTGCAGACAGCGGCGTATGGCCGTCGTGTTCCAGTTCGCGCGCGAATTCCACAATCAGAATCGCGTTCTTCGACGCCAGCCCCACCAGCACCATCAAGCCGATCTGCGTGAAGATGTTGTTGTCGCCCTGCGTGAGCCACACGCCGGTCAGCGCACACAGCACGCTCATCGGCACGATCAGGATCACCGCCAGCGGCAGCGTCAGGCTCTCGTACAACGCCGCGAGCACGAGGAACACCAGCAGCACGCTGATCGGGAACACCCACACGCCCGCATTGCCCGCGAGCACCTGCTGATACGTGAGGTCGGTCCACTCGAACTTCACGCCGCGCGGCAGCACTTCCGCCGCGATGCGCTCGGCCGCCGCCTGCGCCTGGCCCGACGAATAACCGGGCGCGGGGCCGCCGTTGATGTCGGCGGCGGTGTAGCCGTTGTAACGCACCACCATTTCGGGGCCGTACGTGGGCGTGACCGTCACGAGCGACGAGAGCGGCACCATATCGCCCGCGGCGTTACGCGTCTTCAGTTGCAGGATGTCGTCGGCCTTCTGGCGGAACGGCGCATCGGCCTGCACACGCACCTGATAAACACGCCCGAAGCGGTTGAAGTCGTTCACATAGAGCGAGCCGAGATAAATCTGCATCGTGTCGAACACGTCCGTCACCGGCACGCCAAGCTGCTTGGCCTTGGTGCGGTCCAGATCGACGTTCAGTTGCGGCACGTTGATCTGATAGTTCGAGAACGTCGGGCCCAGTTCCGGCGTCTGCGATGCACGCTTCACGAAATCCTGGGTCGCGCGGTTGAGCGCTTCGTAACCGAGCGCACCGTGATCCTCCAGTTGCATCTTGAAGCCGCCGAGCGTGCCGAGACCAAGCACCGGCGGCGGCGGGAACACGGCGATAAACGAGTCCTTGATCGCGCCATACTGCTGGTTCAGCGCGCCCGCAATCGCACCCGCCGACAAGGCCTTGCCCTTGCGCTCCTTGAACGGCTTGAGCGTGACGAACACGATGCCCGCGCTCGAACTATTGGTGAAGCCGTTCACCGAGAGACCCGGGAACGCCACCGCGCTTTCCACGCCAGGCTGCTTGAGCGCAATCGCGCTCATTTCGCGAATCACGCTTTCCGTGCGATCGAGCGATGCGCCGTTCGGCAACTGCGTGAAGGCGATCAGATACTCCTTGTCCTGCGCGGGCACGAAACCGCCCGGCACGATGCGCGCCATCAGCACAGTCGCGCCCAGCAGCACCACATAGACCACGAGCATCGCGCCCTTGCGGCGCAGCACGCCGTTTACGCCACGGCCGTAGCTTTCCGAGCCGCGATGAAAGACCTTGTTGAAGCGCTTGAAGAAGCCGCCCAGCACACGATTCATCGCCCGCGTGAGCCAGTCTTCCTTCGCATCGTGACCACGCAGCAGCAGCGCGGAAAGCGCGGGCGACAGCGTGAGCGAGTTGAACGCCGAGATCACCGTCGAAATGGCGATGGTCATCGCGAACTGCTTGTAGAACTGACCCGTGAGACCGCTCATGAACGCGAGCGGTACGAACACGGCCACCAGCGTGAGCGCAATCGCGATGATCGGCCCGCTCACTTCCTGCATGGCCTTATACGTCGCATCTCTTGCGGACAGGCCGCTTTCGATATTGCGCTCGACGTTCTCCACCACCACGATCGCATCGTCCACCACGATACCAATGGCGAGCACCATGCCGAACAGCGACAGCGCATTGATCGAGAAACCAAACGCCAGCAACAGCGAGAATGTCCCCACGATCGACACTGGCACGGCGATCAGCGGAATGATCGACGCGCGCCAGGTTTGCAGGAACACGATCACCACGATCACGACCAGCGCAATGGCTTCGAGCAGCGTGTGGACGACGGCCTCGATACTGGAGCGCACGAACTGCGTCGGGTCATAGACGATCTTGTAGTCGACGCCAGCGGGCATGTCCTGCTTGAGATCGGCCATCGCCTTGCGCACCTGCTCCGAAATCGCGAGCGAATTCGCACCCGGCGCCTGGTTGATTGCCAGCGCTACAGCAGGCTTGTTGTCGAGCAGCGAACGCAGCCCATATTCCGAAGCCGCGAGTTCAACGCGCGCGATATCGCGCAGATACGTCACACCGCCATCGGGATTGGTCTTGACGATGATGTCGCCGAATTCGCTTTCCGTGCGCAGACGCCCGCGCGCGTTCACGTTCAACTGCAACGGCGTGCCGGGTACGCTCGGCGAAGCGCCGATCACACCGGCCGCCACCTGCACGTTCTGCTCGCGAATGGCCGCCACCACGTCCTGCGCGGTGAGATTGCGCTGCGCCACTTTCTGCGGGTCGAGCCACACGCGCATGGCGTAGTCGCCCGAGCCCCACAACTGCACTTCGCCCACGCCCTGGATGTTCGAGAGGCGGTCCTTGACGTTGAGCAGCGCATAGTTGCGCAGATACGTCATGTCGTACTGATTGTTCGGCGAGATCAGGTGCACCACCATCGTGAGCGTAGGCGAGCTCTTGATGGTCGTGATGCCCAGACGCTGCACGTCTTCCGGCAGACGCGGCAGCGCCTGGTTCACGCGGTTCTGCACGAGCTGCGTGGCCTTGTCCGGATCCGTGCCCAGACGGAACGTGACGGTGAGCGTGAGATTGCCGTCGCTATTCGCCTGCGACTGCATGTACAGCATGTTCTCGACGCCGTTGATCTGCTCTTCGAGCGGCGCGGCCACCGCTTCGGCGATCACTTTCGGGTTCGCGCCCGGATACTGCGCGTGCACCACCACCGAAGGCGGCACGACCTCGGGGTACTCGGAGATCGGCAACTGGAACAGCGCGATCACGCCGGCCAGCAGGATCAGCACGGACAGCACGCCCGCGAAGATCGGCCGGTCGATGAAGAATTTCGATATGTTCATGGGTCGCTCTTTTGATTCGGATGACTAACTGGATGCGAGGATCGTGCGGACAGCGCACATCGGTTACGACTGCAACTGCCTGCGAATCGCTACGCCTCAGGAAGCCTTTGCGTCCTTGGCCGGCGCTTGTGTTGCCATCGCCGATGCCGCGTCGCCGTCGGGGTCGCCGTTCATCGGCACCATATGCGAGCGCACCGCCTCGCCCGGGCGCACGCGCTGTGTGCCATTCACGACCACGTGATCGCCTGCCTGCAGGCCATCCACGATCACGCGCAGGTTGCCCTGCTGGCCTGCAATCTGCACGTTGCGATAAGCCACCTTGCCCGCGCCATCGACCACGTAGACGTACTTCTTGTCCTGGTCCGTGCCGATCGCCGCTTCGTCCACCAGCAGCGCCGGATGCGGCGCGCTGCCGCTCACCTTGATGCGTGCATAGAGGCCCGGCACGAGTGCGCCGTCGGCGTTATCAAAGCGCGCACGCACGCGGATCGTGCCCGACGAGGTATCCAGCCGGTTATCGACCGATTCGATCGTGCCCGAGCGCGAATAGCCCGTTTCGTTTGCAAGCCCCAGATCCACCGGCACCTTTGAGCCGTCCTTCATGTGGCCGATATAGTCGAGGTAGGTCTGTTCGTCGGCGTCGAATTCGGCGTAGATCGGCGAGACGGACACCAGCGTGGTGAGCGGAGGCGCACTCGCGCCCGCCGACACCACGTTACCCACGGTGATCTCCGCACGCGATACGCGGCCCGCCACGGGCGCGACAATGCGCGTGAAGCCCAGATTGATCTGCGCGGCTTCAAGCGCGGCCTGCGCAGCCTTGAGGTTCGCGCTCGCTTCGCGGGCGGCGTTCTGTTTCTCGTCGTAATCGCGTTTGGCGATGGCGTTGTCGCCAATCAGGCGCTGCGCGCGCTCCCAGTCGCTCTGCGTGTAGCCCGTGCGCGCCTGGGCGGCGGCCAGTTGCGCGGCGGCCTGATCGACGGCGGCCTGATAGGGACGCGGATCGATCACGAAGAGTGTGTCGCCCTTTTTCACGAGCGCGCCGTCGCGGAAGTTCACCGAAACGATCGTGCCCGACACCTGCGGTCGCACATCGACCTTTTCGACCGCGGCAAGACGCCCCGAGTAGCTCTGCCAATCCGTGATATTGCGCTTCACGACGGCGGCAACATCCACTTCAGGCGCGGGCGGCGCTTCGGCGGCGACGGCGGTATGCGTGTTCAGACGCATGGCGCCGACGGTGCCGAGTCCCGCAACGACGAGAACGGCGACCACCGCGAGCGCGATGCGCGTACGGGAATGCGAGTTAAGTGACATGACGGGCTCCAGAATGTGGTGATTGATTGTTGTTCGTTGAAGTCGGGCCTGCGCGCGCAGCGCGGCAGCGCTAACAAGACGTGCCGGATTCGAAACAGCAGCGGAAAAAGCGCACGGCTTCGGCGAGCGCATCGGGATGCGCGCCAATCTGCGCGTGCGAGACGCTCGGATAACGAATTACGTGCGTGCGCACGCCTGCTTCGATCAGGCGCGTCGCGTACTTTTCCGCTTCGATATGCAGTACGTCGTTTTGTGCGGTGACGATAAAAGTAGGCGGCAATCCCGCCAGCCGCGTGCATTCCAGCGGCGCGGCATAGGGATGCATGCGCTGCGCCGCCTCGGGCAGATACGCGCGATAGCAGGCTGCGCATTCGCTCGCGGAAATATCGGAAGCCAGCCGCGCTTCGTCGCCCAGACGCGTGAGGCTCGGGTCGAGCATCGGCGCGAACAAGGCCTGCGCCGCGAGTTTCACGTCGCCGCGATCGCGTCCGATAAACGCCAGCACGTTGGCGATCTGGCCGCCCGCGTCGTGCCCTGCCGCGAGAATGCGCTTCGTGCTGCCGCCAAAAGCGCGCGCCCGCGTGAGCACCCAAAGCGCTGCGCGATGCGCGTCTTCGGGTGCGGCAGGAAATGGAAACTGCGGCGCAAGCGAATAGCCGACTGAAACCACCAGCGCCGGTAAGCGTTCTGCGAAAAAGCGGCTGGCAACCTCGGCATCGTCGAGCGTGCCGCGCACAAAACCGCCGCCATGAAAATAGAGCAGCACCGGCAGATTGCTCGCGCCCTGCGGACGATAAAGCCGCAGCGTAATATCCTGCGCGTGGCCTTCGATCGTCACCTCGCTCACGTCGATCGCGGCCGTAGCACGCGCCTTCGGCGCTGGCGCAGCGGCAATCGCAACGCGCGCACGAGCAGCCGGCGCGGCCTCGGGGGCCACGTCAGGCTCAGCCTGATCGGCAGTCGTCCACGGCGTCGAGCGTTTGAAAGCATCCATATCGGAACGGCGCAAAGCGCGAAAGTAAATTCAATGGTGCGAATTGTGGGTTCGGCAGACTTGCAAATAAATGCCTATAATCCGGCAACACAATTCGGCGCACCTGAACAATGTCGTCCCTTTAGTCGCCCGTCGCGCTTCACAAGCGCCACGCGGCCTGCGCCCGAAGTCTTTTGGAGAATGGCAATGGACCGCCTTCAGGCCATGCAGGTGTTCACCCGCGTCGTGGACACCAACAGCTTCACCCGCGCCGCCGAAACGCTCGACATGCCGCGCGCCTCGGTCACGACGATCATTCAGAATCTCGAAGCGTTCCTGGGCGTTCGCCTCATGCACCGCACCACGCGCCGCCTCTCGCTCACGCCCGACGGCGCCGCGTATTACGAGCGCTGCGTGCGCATTCTTGCGGATGTAGAAGAAACCGAAACCACATTCCAGGATCGCAACCGCAAGCCGCACGGCAAGCTGCGCATCGACATGCCGGGTTCGATCGGGCGCCTGATCGTGATTCCGTCGCTGTGCGAATTCCACACGCGCTACCCGGATATCGATCTGCAACTGGGTTTGACGGACCGCCCCGTCGATCTGCTGCAGGAAGGCGTGGATTGTGTGGTGCGCGTGGGCGCGCTGCAGGATTCGTCGCTGGTTGCGCGCCGTATCGGCCTGTTCGAAGGCGTCTCGTGCGCGGCGCCCGCGTATCTGGAGCAACACGGCACGCCGAACACGCTCGAAGAACTGGCCGGGCATCGCGCCGTCAACTACTTTTCGAGCCGCACGGGCCGCGTGATCGACTGGGCGTTTCTGGTCGACGGCAAGGAAGTCGAAATCAAGCTCAAGAGCATGGTGTCGGTGAACGATGCGGACGCCTATGTAACTTGCGGCATTGAAGGCTTTGGCCTGATTCAGGCGCCGCGCTACATGGTGCTGCCGCATCTGAAATCGGGCGAACTGGTCGAGGTGCTACCCGACTTCAAGCCGCTGCCGATGCCGATTTCGGCGGTGTATCCGCATAGCCGCCATCTTTCGCCCAAGGTGCGCGTGTTCGTGGACTGGATTGCCGAAGTATTCGACCGTTGCCCGCTGCTTTCGGGCCGCGCGTCGCTGGACAAGACCTGCACGCTGCGCACGCTGGAAGAGCGCGAATCGGCGCCGAATCTGGAAACGCCGGTCATTACGGAGTGGGCGGCTTAAAAGCCGACAAAGTTTTTCTTCAGCTTTTTAGCGCTATTGCGGAGTTCTGGCCCCGCTGAATCGCGCGCCGCGCAAGGGCTTGCCGGCGCGCGTTTTTCTTTGCCCTCGCGCTTTAAAGCGGATTGTTCCGGAATTTCGACAATTCCTTTCGCGTTCAAGCCGTTTATCACGCGCGCCCATTTACCTACATTTGCACCTGTCGCCACGGCGCCGATTCCAACATCGGCACTCGCGGCACTACAACACAGGAGCAGATCATGAAACGCACTCTCGCAACCACCCTCGGCGCTACGCTTATCGTCACGCTCGCAGCCAGTGCATCGGCCTTCGCCGGCGGCATCGGCCGCGCAGGGACGTACGGTCCGCAAAGCGATACGCAAAGCGGCGCGCAAACCACGGCGCAAGTCGAAAACGTGCAAAGCGCCGACAACAGCGCGCCGAAGACCCGCGCACAAGTGAAGGCGGAAATCGTCCAGGCTTATCGCGATGGCACGCTGCCCGCGCTGAACAAGACGAGTTATCCCGAGCAAAGCCTGATCGGCCGCACGCAGGCAGAGCGTATCGCGCTGCAGGAAGGCCGCACCAACGATACGACTCGCGTGGCGCGCGCTGGCGAATAAAGTCGCGCGGCTCGATAGCATCGACCAATCTATTCGATAAGGATACCGAATCATGATTCCGCAATCGTCTGAACTCGACAACTGGGACAACACCACGCCGGTGTGGACGCCGTTCCGTCACTAAGCGTCGGAAAGTTAAAAGGCCCGGCAGTCTGTTCGACCGCCGGGCCTTTGCACCATCGGTAAAGCTTTAGCGTTGCACGAAGTCCGGCTCGAAGAACACCCAGCGCACCACCGGAAACCGCGCCTGCAAATCGGCTTCGATTTCGTTGATGGCTTCGACCATCGTGCGGCTATGCTCGTAGTCGAGCATCTCGCATTGCACCGCCACCATCACCTCCTTACCCCATTGCAGGGTAATCAGGCTGATGATGCTGCGAATCTCGGGTCGTGCGCGCAAATACGCCTCGATATCGCGGCGCATTTCCGGGCTTGCGGATTCGCCCACAATCATCGACTTCACCTCGCGCGCGATAAACCATGCGATCGCCATCAGGAGCACGCCAATCGCAATCGAACCGCACGCGTCCCACACGGGATTGCCCGTGATGACGGTGAGCAACACCGCGGCGAAGGCAATCGCGAGGCCAGCCAGCGCGGCAATATCTTCTCCGGCCACGACCAATAAATCAGAATCGCGGGTTTCGCGCGCCCAGCGCCAGAGCGATTTGGTCGGCGAGCCTTTGCGGATTTCCTTCATCGCGCCGTATAGCGAAAACGCCTCCAGCACCACCGAAATACCGAGCACGCCCAGCGCGACATACACGTATTGCAGCGGCTCGCGCAGAATCAGCCGGTGAATGCCCTCGTACACCGAGAACGCGCCGCCCACGAAGAACAGCAGCAACGCGACGAGCAGCGAATAAAAATTGATCGCGCGGCCCGTGCCCATCGGGTGCAGCGGCGTGGGCGCTTCGCGCGACTGACGCAGGCCGAAGAGCAGCAACAGTTGATTGCCGCAATCGGCGGTGGAGTGAATCGCCTCGGCGAACATCGAGCCGGAACCCGTGAACGCCGCCGCCGCGAATTTGCAGACCGCGATGCCGGCGTTCGCCGCCAGCGCGTAGAAGATGGCTTTCGGCGATTCCCCGCTCATACGACCTCGACTCGCGCGGGCCCTTCGCTCATTTCGCCGATCACGCATGCGAACTCGAAACCATCGGCACGGAACAGCGCGAGCACGGCGTCCACCTCTTGCGGCGCGCAGGCGACCAGCAGACCGCCCGACGTCTGCGGGTCGGTCAGCAGCGTGCGCGCGCTCTCGGGCAGGTGCGCCGCGAGCGTCACGCCATCGCCATAGGAGGCCCAGTTGCGACCCGATGCGCCCGTGTAGACACCCTGCTCGACGAAAGCCTCGACGCCCGGCAGCCACGGCAGATCGCTATAGCGCACACGCGCCGTGAGACCCGCGCCGCGCGCGATTTCCAGCGTGTGACCCAGCAGGCCGAAGCCGGTCACGTCGGTCATCGCGTGCACGCCGTCGCGTTCTGCGAGCGGCGCGCCCGGTTTGTTGAGCATCGTGGCGGCATCGACCATCGCTTTGTAACCCGCTGCGTCCAGCAGGTCCTTCTTGAGCGCGGCGGACAGCACGCCCACGCCCAGCGGCTTGCCCAGCACGAGCACGTCGCCCGCGCGCGCAGACGCGTTGCGCTTGACGCGCTCGGGATGCACCACACCCAGCGCGGCAAGACCGTAAATCGGCTCGACCGAGTCGATCGAATGGCCGCCCGCGACGGGAATGCCCGCCGCCGCGCAGACGTCCTCGCCGCCGCGCAGCACCTGCGCGATGACCTCGTGCGGCAGCACGTTGATCGGCATGCCGACCAGCGCGAGCGCGAGGATGGGCTTGCCGCCCATCGCGTAGACGTCGGACAGCGCATTAGTGGCGGCGATGCGGCCGAAGTCGTAGGGATCGTCGACGATCGGCATGAAGAAGTCGGTGGTCGCGACGATGGCCTGCTCGTCGTTGAGCTTGTAGACGGCGGCGTCGTCGGCGGTCTCGGTGCCCACCAGCAGGTTCGGGAAGGCGGCGGTGAGCGGCGTGCTGCGCGCGAGCAGCGCGGAAAGCACGCCCGGCGCGATCTTGCAGCCGCAGCCGCCGCCGTGCGAAAGGCTCGTGAGGCGCGGCGCGGCGGGAGCGTTTGCCGGCGCAAGGCGGTCGTGATCGTTCATAGGTGGGAGTCGTTCCAAAAAGAGGCGAAAAAACGTCCCTTATTATGGAGCAATCGCCGTGCGGAGCTTTCGAGCGCGGCGCGGCCGCAACCGCCGGTGTCAGCGTCAGCGTCAGCCCGCGCCGAGGCTGCGGCTCGCCGCTTCAGCGTCGCTTGCCGCAAACGCGGCGCAAACCGCTTCCACGAGCCATTGCGGATCGTCATGCGGCAGATCGTGGCCGGCCCACGGATGCTCGCGCCGCGCCGCGCCCCACGCGCGCGCCAGACGCGCCGAGCACACCGGGTCGACCAGTTGATCGGCCTGCGAGGACAGCACAAGCGTCGGGCAGCAGGGCACGCCTCGCGCCGTGTAGCGCGCAGCGGCGGCGAGTTGGCGAACGGCATTGGCGCGGCTCACCGGTGCGCTCGCGCGGATCGCACGCCAGGCGGCCAGATCGGCGGCCAGCGTATCGCGGCGCGCGCAGGTGCGGCCATGGATCGCCGCCTCCGCGATGACGTCCTCGCCATGCGCGCGCCAATGCCACGCCGCGCGCAGCAGCGCGGGCCACGCGGCGGGCCGCAGACGCTCGTAGAAGCGGCTATAGGGCCGCATGCTCGTGTTGATGAGCACGAGTTGGGCGACTTCTTCGGGATAGCGCTGCGCCCACGCCGTCGCGACCATACCGCCCAGCGACATCGCCAGCACCTTATAGGGCGCGCGCGCGCCAAGGCGCTGCACCTCGGCGCGCACGGCATCGACGTAATCCTCCACGGCCAGCGGCGAGCGCACATGTACGAGCGTGCCGTTGCCCGGCAGGTCGACTGGCAGCACCGCACCGCAGCGCTTTTCGAGCAGCGGCGCGAAGGCGCCCCAATGACGCGACTCGCGCGTGAGACCGCGCAGCAGAATCCACGGTGCGCTCATGTGCCGGGTGCGCGAGGGTCGCGATACCAATGGCTGATCGCGCTTTGCAGCACCTGCTGGCGGGCCACGCCTTCGGGCAGCCAGCGCGCCGAAGAAAACGCGGCGCGCGTGAGGAAGTCGAACAGGTTCGCGTGACGCCGCAGCACACGCGCCGTGCGGTGCTGCATCACCGGATTGAACATGCCCTGGCGCGAAAACAATTGCCGCGGATTCTTCTTGATCCACAGCCAGGAGCCCAGTTCGAGCGTAAGCGGCAGAAAAACGTTGCCCGCAGGTGCGCGGTCGTAGGCGCAATCCCAGAGATCGCCGTGCAGCAGATACTGATGGCTCTGCGGCTCGAAAGCGTAGCCGTGGTGCGGGTGCGCGCGCTCGAACATGGTCTTGAGCACGTACATTTCGGGCAGATGGCGCATGAGCTGGCGCGTACGCGCGTAGGGAAACCAGATGCTGTCCTGCCAGCCGTAGCCCGAGTGGCAATCGAGCGCGAACGCCAGCGGCCGATGCGCGAGTTCCTCGTCGACGATCTTGAGCAGCGCGCTCGCCTCGGTCTCCATCGCCGCGCCGCGCCGCCCGCGATACCACGGCAGCCACGAGCCGACCCGCTGCCCGCCGGCGAGAAACGGCACGCGTTCGTCGGCGTCCTGCGGGGCGTTGCGCATGAGATCGACGCCGTTCGGATTCGCGCGCGTAGCGAGCCACATGCCGCCGGGGTTGACGATCGGCATCATCACGAGCCGCACCGATTCGAGCTGACGCATCAGCAGTTCGTCCCAGGCGAGACGGCCCACCAGCGCACGCATGTAATCGAGTACGAGCTGCGAGCCGATGCGCTCCAGCCCATGAATGCCGCCGAAAAAACCGATCGCGGGCGCAGCCGGATCGCGCGAACCCACCGAAGCCACGTAGAGCGAGAACGGCCGGCCACGCACTTCGACATCGCCCGCGCTGCGAATATCGAACCAGCGCGCGCCAGCATCGAGGAGCGTTTTCAGGTCCTCGTATTCCGCGAAGCTGTCGGGTAGGAAGCTCAGTGCCTGCATGGCGGCGCGGTTCGTGAGTGTTTTGTTGCGCGTCAACGCCACAATATATCCGGTTCGACGTGCATTGAGCGTGACACGTGTGCGGCGTCACACAGATGTCACGCGTTTCGAAAGGAAAGGTGTCATGACAACGACATTTTCCTCTTCGCGCCATGCCGGTTTATGGCGATTAAAAGTCATTCAACCTGTTTAGTCGTCTAGACGTCGCGACACCTTCACTCAAGCGTCATACTCGCTTCCTAGAATGGCATCGACTCAACCGTGACTCGCGGCTCAACGCCCGACTCATACGACGAATCGGAATGGATGCCACGATGGACGCGATACGTATCGAACGCCTCTCGAAGACTTTTAACGGGGGCACATCTGCCGCGGGCCGCAAGGCGCTCGACGAAATCAATCTGCGTGTAGGCACGGGCGAAATGGTTGCGCTGATCGGCGCATCGGGTTCGGGCAAGTCCACGCTGTTGCGACATATCGCGGGTTTCGTGGCCTCCGACCCACAACCTTCGCAGATCGAAATATTGGGCCGGCCGATCCAGCAGAACGGCCGCATCGTGCGCGAGGTGCGCCGCATTCGCCGCGATATCGGCTTTGTGTTCCAGCAGTTCAATCTGGTGAATCGACTGACGGTCGAGACCAACGTATTGATCGGCGCACTCGCGCGTTTGCCGCTGTGGCGCCGTCTGAGCGGCTGCTTTCCGCGCGGCGAGCGCGAACTGTCGGCGGCAGCGCTCGCGGAAGTGGGCATCGGCGATAAGGCGATGGAGCGCGCCGCCAATCTTTCGGGCGGCCAGCAGCAGCGCGCCGCGCTCGCCCGCGCGCTGGTGCAGCGCGCGCGCCTGATTCTCGCCGATGAACCGATTGCCTCACTCGACCCCGAATCGTCGCGCCGCGTGATGGACATGCTGCGCATGCTCAACCGTAATCACAACCTCACTGTGGTCGTGTCGCTGCATCAGGTCGATATCGCCATGCAGTACTGCCCGCGCACGGTCGCGCTGCGCGATGGCCGCGTGGTGTACGACGGTCCGTCCACCGCGCTCACGCCCGCGCTTTTGCAGCAGCTTTACGGCAGCGCCGCGCGCGAACTGCTCGAACCCGAAGACGCGCATGCAATGACGCAACGTTTCGGCGCACATCCCCAAGCCGCCTGAGGCGTCGCATTTGCTGCTGCGCTCAAGCAAACGTTTCCCCTCCCACGAACCGGATTTGCCTCTCACATGAAACTGCTCCGTTCCATGCTGTCCTGGTGCGCCGCCGGCGCCGTTGCATGCGCCTCGCTAGGCGCCACGGCCGCTCACGCGGAAGACCTGAATTTCGGCATCATCTCGACCGATTCGTCGGCGGTGCTCAAACAGCGCTGGCAACCGTTCATCGACGATCTGAACCGCCAGACCGGCCTGCACGTCAACGCGTTCTTTGCGACCGATTACTCGGGCATCATCGAGGCAATGCGTTTCAACAAAGTGCAGATCGGCTATTTCGGCAATGCCTCGGCGATGGAAGCCGTGGACCGCTCGAACGGCGAAATCTTCGCGAAGGTGCTCTATGCCAACGGCGACGCCGGTTATAAATCGGTGCTCATCACCAACGTCAACAGCCGCGTGAAGAGTATCGACGATGTATTCAAGAATCCTAAAGACCTTACGCTGGGCTGGGGCGATCCGAATTCGACTTCGGGCACGCTGATTCCGGGCTACTATCTGTTCGCGCAGCACGGCCTCAGCGTGAACGCCACGACCTTCAAGACCGTGCTGCCGTCGAGCCACGAAGCGAACCTGCTTGCCGTGGTCAACAACAAGGTCGATATCGCGACGAATAACACCATCGAGCTTTCCACGCTGGAAAAGAAGCATCCGGATCGCTTCGCGCAGGTGCGTGTGCTGTGGACCTCGCCGCTGATTGCCTCCGATCCGCTGGTCTGGCGCAAGGACCTGCCTGAAGCCACCAAACAGAAACTGCGCGACTTCTTCTATCACTACGCCAAGACCGACCCGCGCGAAAAGGCCGTGATGGCGGCGATCACCGGCTACGCAGGCTTTGCGCCCGCCACCGACGCGCAACTGCTGCCGATCCGCCAGGTCGCCCTGTTCCAGCAGAAGCAAAAGATCACCGCCGACACGCATCTCTCCGACGACGACCGCAAGAGCCAGCTCGCGGCCATCGACGCGAAGATCGGCGCGCTCGACGCCGCTGCGAAGCAGTGATGAGTTCAGTGGATATCGAGGCAAAGACGGCGACGGCTCTCGCGGCTGCCGCCGCCCACGGCAAGGGCAAGCGTAGCTGGTCGTCGCTCGTGCTCTGGGCGATCGTGTTCGTGCTGCTGGGCACGGCGTGGCAGGGTGCGGACATGCGCCCGCTCGACCTGCTCGCGGATTCGTCGAACATGGGCACCTTCGCCCGCGGCTTCTTCCCGCCCGACTTCACCGAATGGCGCACCTACGCACATGAAATGTGGGTGACGATTGCGGTCGCGCTGTGGGGCACGGTGCTCGCCATCGTCTGCGCGGTGCCGTTCGGACTGATGTCCGCGCACAATCTCGCGCCGCGCTGGGTGCTGCATCCGGTGCGCAGATTGATGGACGCGTGCCGCGCCATCAACGAAATGGTGTTCGCCATGCTGTTCATCGTCGCGGTGGGGCTCGGGCCGTTTGCGGGCGTGCTGGCGCTATGGGTGCATACGACGGGCGTGCTCGCGAAGCTCTTTGCCGAAGCGGTCGAAGCCGTCGATCCACGCCCAGCGGAAGGCGTGCGCGCGACCGGCGCCTCGCCGCTCGACGAAATCATCTATGGCGTGCTGCCTCAGGTGCTGCCGTTGTGGATCTCGTACGCGCTCTACCGCTTCGAGTCGAACGTGCGGTCCGCGATGGTGGTGGGCATGGTGGGCGCTGGCGGCATCGGCGTGGTGCTGTACGAGGAAATCCGCTCGTTTGATTATGCGCAGACCTGTGCGGTGCTGATCATGGTGATTGCCGTGGTGGTCGCGATCGATCTGATTTCCGCGCGGTTGCGGGCGCGGGTGACCTGACGCATCACCTTGTTTTGTGGCGATTTGCGGCAATTTGTGGCGATCGTACGAATTCGGTGGAATAATCACCTCCTTGGGGCGGCACGAGCCGCCCTTCTTCCACCGGATTCACGCACGCAATCGCAATGGCAAGTTTCGTCGTCCTGCTGGTTTTGCTCTCGGCGCTCATGCACGCGAGCTGGAATGCCTTCCTACATCTGTCCGGCGACCGCGTCTGGCTGCTCGGCATGTTTTCGATTCCCTATGTGCTGGTGAGCGCCGTCGGCGTGTGCGTGCTGCCGATGCCCGCGCATGAGGCCTGGCCTTATATCGTGGCTTCGGCGGTGCTGGAATTCGCTTACTGCTTTACGTTGATTCGCGCTTATCGGAGTGGTGACTTCGGGCAGATTTATCCGATTGCGCGTGGGCTTTCGCCGCTGCTGATTTTTGTCGGCGCGCTTGTTTTTGCGCATGAGGAGTTGCATGCGCTTGCGGCCACGGGAGTCATGCTGGTTTCGCTTGGCATTATGTCGCTGGCGTTTCGGCGCGGCATGAAGTTTTCGGGTGAGAGCGTGCCCTGGGCGCTGCTGACGGGGCTCTTTATCGCGGTCTATTCGCTTGTCGATGGGCTGGGGGCGCGTGTCGCAGGTAATCCGCTTAGCTACATTATGTGGGTTTATCTGCTCTGGAACGTGCCGCAGTTCATCGTCGTCTGCGTGCTGCGCGGGGGCGTGGCGCAGATGTTCGTGTCGAAGGGCAATGCGGTGCGCGGCATGTTCGCGGGCGTGCTCGCGCTTGTTGCTTACTGCCTCGTGATCGAAGCGTTTCGGTATCTGCCGATTGCCATGGTTTCCGCGTTGCGCGAGTTGTCGTCGATTTTTGCTGTGATGATTGGCTGGCTCTTCATGCGGGAAGCGCTAACGGCGCGCCGCGTGATCGCGTGTGCGCTCGTGACGTGCGGCGCCGTGCTGATCCGGCTCTGAGCAGGCCGCGAACGACGTACGACGCGACTCACGCAGAGGAGGTCAAGCACGGTCGCGTCGGTGACGATGACGATGCCTGCGTAGGCGCCATGCGGGCGTTGAAACGAAAAAAGCCCGGCAGTCTTTCGACTGCCGGGCTTTGTGCACCTGGCACTACTTCACTGAATTACCACTGATAACCAGCAGCGGCCGTCACGCCCGTGCTGCCCTGGCTGCTGGAGCTAACCGCCAGCTTGCCGATCCAGCGGTTATTCTCCGTTGCGTAGGAGACACCCAGCGCCACGCCAGTCTGACCGCCGATGTGCGAGGTGCCTGCAGCGACCATCGTCTTGCCCGCCTGGTTCGGCTGCGGCAGACCCGCAACAGCCATCGCGGCTGCGGCAGCGCCGAATGCGTCACGACGCACGTCGGAAATCTGGTTCTGCACGCCAGCGATCTGCTGGTTGATAGCGCTCTGCGATTGTCCCACCGCTGCGTTCAACTGGTTCACGTTCACCGCGTCCGTGCCTTGCGTGCCGGCTGCGACGTTGGTGACCTGGCGTTCGTTGCCCGCCGAGCCCACCGACACCGCGTTGTCACGATCGGCCACCGAGCCTGCGCCCAGTGCGACCGCGTTAGCCGCGGTTGCGTTCGAGTTGGCGCCGATCGCCGTCGACTTGACACCGCTTGCCGTCGAACTGGCGCCCATTGCCGTCGATTGCTCGCCGCTTGCCACAGCGAGTGCACCCGCTGCGGTGGAATGCGTGCCGCTCGAGATCGCAGCTTCGGTATTGCGGTCGCCGTTGGCCGAGAACATCGGATCGGTTGCGTTTTCCGCAATGTTCTGCACGTTGCTGATGGCCTGGCTCAACGCATAGACCTGCGAACCGTTCACCGCGTCCGTGCTGGAGGCCGAGATGTCGCCAGCCGTCACGTTATGCAGCGCCACCGTGGTGGTCGCATCCGTGCCGCCCAGCGTCAGCGAATCGTGCGCCGACGAGTCATACGAAACCGAATTCGCCACCTGACCACTGATCGTGGTGATATTGCTCTGCAGGTTCGCGATATCGGTCGTGTTTTGTGTAATAGCGCTGGTGTTCTGCGCAACCTGCTGATTCGTCGCATAGAGCTGCGAACCGTTGACCGCGTCGTTGCTCGTTGCGCTCAACACACCGGCCGCCACGTTGTGCAACGCCACCGGCGTGGTCGAGCCAACACCGCCCAGCGTCACCGAAGCGTGTGCCGACGAGTCGTACATCACCGCATCGGCCATCGTCCCGGCCATATTCGTGACGTCGCCTTGCAGGTTCGAA
>NZ_DASZJJ010000328.1:0-33827 GCF_035948235.1 Paraburkholderia sp.
TCCACTCGCGGGGCGCGCTAGCCCTAACCCTCGCGTCCGTTGTTCGCTGTATGCGATCCCAGTTTTCTAACAGCTCCCGCAAACCCTCACCTTTTGCCGCGCCCGCTGACACGCACGCCATATTGGCGTCAGGAGCGCGCCACCGCTGAGCCATAAGATACGTGGCTTCGCGCTGGGGCTCGCGTCCTTTGCGGGCCGGCGCGCAGGACTACCGAGGTGATGAATGAAGAAGTGGATTTACAGCCTGATCGCAGCCGGCGCTCTTAGCGCTTGGGGTGGCGCACCGGCGATGGCCGCCGACGAACCGGCATGGTTGCCGGCGAGCGCCGCCACCCGGCTGCAGGGCGCGAGCGCTATCGTCGAAGGCGCGAGCGGAGCGAACGTGAAGTCGACGCTGTACGTCTTCATGGACCCCAATTGCATATTCTGTCACCTGGTCTGGAAGGCGCTGCAACCGTACGAGGCTGCGGGTCTACAGGTCCACTGGATTCCGATGGGATTCCTCAAGCCCGATTCGGCGGGCAAGGCTGCAGCTTTGCTGCAGTCGAAGAATAGTGCAGTACTCCTGAAGGAACTGGAAACGCACTACTCCGAGAAGGACGAATCGGGCGGCATCGCGCCGCTTGCGCATATCCCTCCGACGGCGCAGACGCAGATCGACCACAATATGCAACTGTTCCAGGACCTGGGATTCGAAGGCACGCCGACGATCATTTATCAGGGGTCGGGCGGTCGCTGGGCCGATCTCGATGGCCTGCCCAAACTCGGCATGCTGCCTGGCATTCTCAACCTGCCCGAGCAGCCAATCACTGATCCGGAATTGCAGAAGTATCGCTAAAGCGCTGGGTTGAATCCTAAAGGTGAACCCCTGAGGTGAGCCGTTCCAGGAGAGTTGGCCGCACGGTGAGCCCATCGATCTGCGACGAGGTCACCGTAACCAGATAATGGTGAGGAATTCCAGGAGTCTGGGCGCGGATGCCGACAAGGTGAGCGGACGATCAAACCGCACGCTCACCCAATGCCAGCTCGCGGGGTACTTTGTGAAACTAACGATGTAGCACAAGCGGTGACGCCGGCACAGTCCGCGTTCGTCACCGTCACCGCGCTCCTGAAAACACTCACCTCACGCGCCGATCAGAACTTGTAATCGGGGTTCTTGGGGTCGAAGACTTCGGCGTCGAAGCTCTTCGGCGTGATGCTGTCGATCACGATCTTCTCGAACATCTGGCCATCGTCGCCGTACGCTTCCACGGTACGGAAGTACGGATGACGCAGATCAAGCCCGAGCGTCTGCTTCTTCGCGTAGAACTGCGGCTTGCCGCTCGGCGACACGTAGGTAAGCGCAACCACGCGCACGCCGTTGACCGTCTTCACCTCGACATCGGGCTTGTATGATGCGCCCACTTCCACGTACTTCTTCGCGTCCGTCATGAACTGGCTCACGATGAATTCCGTGCCCAGATCCGTGATCTTGTGGTTCGACTGCGAGCGCGCGAGCGTGCCGTCGAGTGCCGTCCACATCGGCATGACGCCGAGCAGGCCGCCCAGGTGGCCGTACATTTCGTCGGTCTTCTTCGAGGCGTCGTAGATCACTTCCTCGCCCGAATGCTCGCCATCGGGCAGCCATTTCGCGTAGATGCGCAGGGGATCGTGTTCGAGCTTCACGAGCATATGCGCAGGCTTGCCGGGCCATTTGCCGTTCAGACGCTCCCAGCGCGACAGCGTGAATTCATAGGACGGATAGCCTGACGGTCCCAGCTTGATGACGGTCGGCACCACTAGCGGGTCGAGCGTCTGGAATAGCGCGGTGAGCTGCGCATCGTCCATCTTCACCAGCGCGCCGCTTTTTTGCGCGTGCTGCAGCCACTTCACCTGCTGATCGACGGAAAGCTTGCTCACTTCCGCCGCAGCGTTGCCCGATGGGCTTGCGGCGCTGGTCTGCGGCGCACTGGCGTCGGTGCTCGCGTCATCCTGCGCGAACGTCGTGGTGCAGACTAACGCAAGCGAGAACGCGGTCAGACGCAACGCAAACCGTGTCGTTGCGCGTGCAACCGGTTTTGAATCCTTCGTCTTCATGGTTTGTCTCCCTGTATCGGTGCTTGTTTGAGTGAAGCGAAAAAGCAGAACGGCAAAGACAGCACTCACAGCGGCGCTCAATTCGCGCGCTGTTTCGCAATTTCCTCGTCGCGCAGCGCGCGCCGCAGGATCTTGCCGACGTTGGTTTGCGGCAACGCGTCGCGGAACTCCACCGCGCGTGGCACCTTGTAGCCCGTAAGTTGCAGGCGGCAATGGGCAATCAGGGCATCGGCCGTGAGCGACGGATTGCGCGCGACCACGAACACTTTCACGCGCTCGCCCTGCACCGGATCGGGCACGCCAATCGCGGCTACCTCGCGCACATCGGGATGCATCGCGATCACCTCTTCGATTTCGTTCGGATACACGTTGAAACCCGACACGATGATCATGTCCTTCTTGCGATCGATAAGACGGATGAAGCCCTGCGCGTCCATCACACCGATATCGCCGGTCGCCAGCCAGCCATCGGCGTCGAGCACCTGGGTCGTATCGTCGGGACGGTTCCAGTAGCCGAGCATCACCTGCGGGCCCTTCACGCAGAGCTCGCCGGCTTCGCCCACATTGGCCCACGAACCATCCTCGCGACGAAAGCGCACCTGTGTGGACGGCACGGGCAAGCCGATCGAGCCCGCGAAATCGCGCATGTTGCCAAGCTCCACGGGATTGGTCGCAACGATGGGCGAGCATTCCGTGAGGCCGTAGCCCTCGACGATAGGCTGGCCTGTCACGGCCTTGAAGCGCTCGGCCACGGCTTTCTGCGTGGCCATGCCGCCGGCCATGGCGAGCTTGAGCGCGGAAAAATCGCGCTTGCAGAATTCCGCGTCGTCGAGCAGCGCGTTGTAGAGCGTATTGATGGCCGTGATGCCGGTGAAGGTCTCGCGGCGCAGAATCATCATCATGCGCTTCGTGTCGCGTGGATTGGCGATCAGGATGTTGCGCCCGCCCAGCCCCAGAAAGATGAGCGCGTTTACCGTAAGCGAATAGATGTGATAGAGCGGCAGTGGCGTGAGCACGGTTTCGATCTCGCCGCTGAGCTGCGAGGCCGACCACGCTTTCGCCTGCAGCACGTTGGCGATGATATTGCGGTGCGTGAGCATCGCCCCTTTAGCTACGCCTGTCGTTCCTCCGGTGTACTGAAGAAAGGCCAGATCGCCACTCGTGCGCAAAGCGGGAGCCAGTGTGCGGCGCGCGCCGATTTGCAATGCATCGCGCAGGCGCACGGCTTGCGGCAGCGTGTACTTTGGCACCATCTTCTTGACGTGGCGCAGCACGAAGTTGATCAAGCGGCCCTTGAAATTAAGGCCATCCGCGAGCAGATCGCCCAGCCCTGTCACGGCGATATGCTCGACGCGCGTGCCCGGCAGCGCCTCTTCGAGTGTCTTCGCAAAGTTCTCAAACACGACAATCGCACGCGCACCGCTGTCCTTCAACTGATGTGCCAGCTCGCGTGGCGTATAGAGCGGATTGACGTTGACGACCACGGCGCCCGCCTTGAGTGCGCCGAACAGTGCGACGGGATACTGAAACGTATTCGGCAGCATGATCGCCACGCGCTCGCCGGGCGCGATGCCCACGCCTTGCAGCCACGCCGCGAACGCCTCCGCCTTGCGCGCGAGCGCACCATAAGTCAGTGACGAGCCCACGCTCACATACGCAACGCGATCGCGAAACTGCGCGACGCATTCGTCGAAGTAGTGCGTAATCGTTTCGTACTCTGAAACGTCGATCTCGGGCGGAACACCAGCGGGGTAAGACGCGTACCAGATGCCATCGGTGTCGGGCGCGGTGTGCCGTGCGTCTTCCGTTGGCGCTGTCTGCGCTTGCAGTTGCGCTGCCATGGTTGTCTCCAATGTGTTTTTGTCGTGAATCGCGTAATGGCGTGCGCCGGGGGCAACCCGCCACACGCCACAGCCATTTACGATAGCAAGCTCACCTCCCGCTTCGCACGCTTTCGTACCGAGCAGTCGCTCTAGCGCTGCGCTTACATTACGGCGCGACGTTGCAGCACCGCTGGCGACGCCGACGCCACGGCGCCGTCGTGCTGATCGATGGCGATGACGCGCTCGCCCTGGGCTTGCATTGCGCCCGCGATGGCGCTGAGCAGCCAATCGAAAGTCGCGGCAGGCGCGGTGACGGGCAGCATGTGGCCGCCATCCACCACTTTGAGCGTCACGCGCTTCGAGCGGCGGCGCAGCGCATCGCCGTGGCGCGTCCAGTTCAACACGATGTCGCCGCGCCCGAACAGCACGTCAACAGGAACGCCAAGTTGTGCATAGCGTTGTTCCATCTGTGCGAGATCGTCGGCATCCTCGATGGCGACCAGATCGAGCGACGCGTTGATAAAGCCTTTGGGGCGCAGGCTCAGCAACGCTCCGCCGCGCGTGCGGAAATCCGCGGGCACGGCTTCCGGCGCGAAGACCTGCTTGAGCGTGGGCGTGCTGGTGGCAAGCCCAAAGGGCGTTGCCAGCGTGCGGGCGATAAAGCGGCGCACCGCGCCCGAGCGCACGACGAGCGCGCGGAATGCCTTCGGCACCTCTGTCTGGACATGCGTGAGCGGCGCGATCAACGCGATGCGCGCGACGGAATCCGGATGATCGAGCGCGACCGCGAGGGCGATCGCTCCGCCAAGCGAATGCCCCACCAGCACCGGCGCGTGCAGATCGAGCTGCTTTATAAAGTGTGCGATGGTGTTGCCCTGCGCGCGAATGCTCGCGCTCGCCCCCGCACTGCGCGTGGAATAACCCGAACCTGGCCGATCGACAAGGATCACGCGATGCTCGCGCGCCAGCGCCTCCAGCGGCAGGTAAGCGAAATTGCGCATTTGCCCGCACAGACCGTGGACGAAGACGACCGGCGGCTTGTCGGGACTACCGAATTCGACGTAATGAAGACGCTCGCCGCCGACGTCGATCAGGTGGCCGTCCATCGGCACGTCCTGTTCGATGCGCCGCGTCGCGCGTCGCGTGAAAAGCATCAGCAATACAAGCGCGGCAGCAATAACGATAATTCCCGTCAGCAAGGGCAGAGCGATGGCGTTCACGCGATTCTCCACAGACAAAATTGTTATAGATCGAGAGAGGCAGGGCGCGCGGTATGCGTCTCTTCGCGCTTCGTCCACGCGATAAAGCGCTGCACGCGCGCGGCGATGAGCGGCGCGTCGCGCACCACGGTCCAGTGCGGCGCGTCGATGATCTCGCGACGATGGCGCCCAAGCCACTGCGCCACGCCTTCGGTCAATGCGGGCGTCACGTAGCGGTCGAAGCGCGGCACGATGAGTTGCACGGGCACGTTGGTACGACGCTCGCGCGGCGCACGCGAGCGCGCGATGAAGTTCGCGCGATAAAGCTGCAAACCGTTGATGCAATTGCGCAGTTGGTCGGGATCGCGTGGTACGCGTACGCCCTCGGTGCGACGCAGCCACCACGGCCACAGCGCCGCGCCGCCGAGACGCCAGACCAGTTTCGGCACCAGCGGCAAATGAAAGAAGGCGATGTACCAGGACCGCAACGACTGAGCAAGGCTGAGCGGCGCGCGGAATACGTGATCGAGACAGGGTCCGGAGATCGACGTATAGGATGCGATGCGCGCAGCGTTGGCCGGATCGGTGACGGCTTCCCAGCACTGGATCGAACCCCAGTCGTGTGCGACCAGATGAAACGGCCGCGCGCCGCAGGTGGCGTCGGCTACCGCGATCAGATCGCGCGCGAGTTGCGCGAGCTTGTAGTCCGCACGAACGCGAGGCGCCGCCGACGCACCCGCGCCGCGCACGTCATAGGCAATCACGCGATAGCGCGTTTCCAGCTCGCGGCGCATGCCCTCCCAGACGCGCGCCGAATCCGGATAACCATGCACGAGGATCATTGGCGGCGCGTCGCGCGGCCCGCTCACATAGACGGCGAGCCGTACGCCGTCTGACACGACGTCGAGCCGCTCGACCGCGCCAGGAAGCGCAGTCGCCGCGAGCCTGGCGAATTCATCGAACTCACGCCCGCCGCCGCGCGGTGCGTCGCGCAGGGTACGCATGAGCGCTCAGGCCGCGCGCGGCGTGCTGGCCGCGTGCAGGGGCACACGACGCGGCGCGGCTTGCGCGGCGTATTGCGCGTTGGTCTCGTCGATCTGCTCGATCAGGCCGTTGATCCGTTCGAGATGCTTACGATTGTTGTGATCCCACGGATGGAAGCTGGGTTTGAAAAAGCGCAGCCATTCCATTGCGATGCCGGGAAACACGCCATGGCGCGGCCCATACAGGAACTTGAAAAGCCGCCAGTAACCGCTGAATTTGCCGATGCGGCGCTTGTGCCGGCGCATCAGCGCGAGGTGATAGTCGAACACGATCAGCCAGAACAGCAGCGTCGTGGCAAGCATCGTGCCCGTGCGCATCAGATAGCGCTTCGGCCCCGGCTTGATGACGACGTTCCAGACATCGTAAGAGACCGACTTGTGCTCGGTTTCCTCGAGCGCGTGCCAGAGCCACATCTGCTTGTAGCCGTCGACCGAGCCTTCGATGCGCGTGCCCGTGTCGGCGAGCAGCAGATCGGCGAGCATCGCGGTGTAGTGCTCAAGCGCCACGGTCTGCGCGAGTTGCAGCGATGGCGGCAGTATCTTGCGCGCGAAGTTGAGGATTGCCCACAGCCGCTTGTCGAGCTTGTGCGCGGGCAGACCGGCAGCCTGCAGCAGGTCGTTGTACTCGACGTGCTCGCGCGTGTGCATCGCTTCCTGGCCGATAAAGCCCATCACCTGTTTCTTGAGTTCGGGGTCTTCAATACGGTCGCGATAGTGGCGCACCGAATCCATAAAGAAGCGTTCGCCCGCTGGAAAGAGCAGCGAAAGCGCGTTGAAGAAGTGCGTCACGGGCACACCTTCGACGTGCCAGTCGCAAGCCCTTTCGGGTGGTAACGCGAAACGGACGTCGCGTCGTACCGGCATGATCATGCTGTTTCTCCCTGATTTTTGCCTGCGTTGTTATTCATGGTGTGACCCGTGCCGTTGAGCATGGCCTCGCGTTCGGCGCGCTTCGTGCGCTTGCGGGCCTTCGCGGCCTCGCGCCGCGCGCTCATCACGACGAGCGCCTGGTAGGCGGCGGGCAGCGTGCGTGCGAGCCAGTCGGCGGCGCGCGCATCGCGTCCGATCAGCACGCGCCGCGCATTGCGGCGCACGCCGTTGAGAATGGTGCGGGCGGCATCGTCGGCGGTGGTGATGAAGAACTTCTCGAATTCGTCCTTGCCCTGCTGTTCGCTTGCGACCATGAAGCCGACCATATTCGACGCCACGCGGCTCGACTGGGCGATGTTGGTGCGAATGCCGCCCGGGTGCACGCAGGTCGCGGAAACACCGCAACGCATCATGTCGAGTTCCTGACGCAGCGATTCGGTGAAACCGCGCACCGCGAATTTGGTGGCGTTATAGCCGCTCATGCCAGGCTGCGCGAACAGGCCGAACACACTCGACGTATTGACGATATGGCCTTCTCCCGTTGCCTTCAGATGCGGCAGAAAAGCCTTGGTGCCGTGCACGACGCCCCAGAAGTTGATGTTCACGATCCATTCGAGATCGCTGTAAGACATGCCGTCGATGGTGCTCGAAAGCGCCACGCCCGCGTTGTTGAAGATGAGATTCACGCGGCCGTGTGCCGCCACTGTGTCGTCGGCCCATGCGAACATCGCAGCGCGATCGCTCACGTCGAGTTCACGCGTCGTCACGCGCACATTGGGCGCCAGTGCGCGCACGATACGCTCGGTTTCGGCCAGCCCTATGGCGTTTTTATCGGCCAGTGCGAGATGGCAGCCCGCGCCGGCAAGTTGCACGGCAAGCGAGCGGCCCATGCCTGATCCTGCACCCGTGATCGCAGCGACTTTATTGTCGAAGTGCTTCATTTAGATTTTCTCCCTTGATCGATCAAGCCGCTTCGGTCGTTTGCGTGGTGACGGTGAGAGGCGCTTCGGCATCCTCACGAAGTGACGCGCGGAACACCTGATACTCGCCGATGGAAAAGTGCGCGGTGGCCTGGCGGAAGCGCCACGTGAATCCCGGCCAGAGCGTGGTGTTCTTGCCATTGCGCGGATCGAGATACCAGCTCTTGCAGCCGCCCACCGACCAGATCGCGCGATCGAGCTTCAGTTGAATGCGTTCGTTGTAGCGCGCTTCCACCTGCGCTCGTACCTCGATCGAATCGGCGCGATCTTTCTTCATCGCATCGAGCGCGCCGAGGATGTATTCGATCTGCGACTCGATCATGAAGACCATCGAGTTGTGACCCAGTCCCGTGTTCGGGCCGACGATCATAAAGAAGTTAGGATAGCCAGGCAGGCTGGTGCCCAGATACGCATGCGCGCCGTTACGCCAGGTATCGACGATATCCACGCCGCCGCGCCCAAGGATCGTGCCTCGTGCGAACGGATCTGCCACCTGGAAACCCGTGCCGTAGATCAGACAATCGACTTCGTGATGGCGTCCATCGGCGGTGATGACGCCCGTTGCATCGATACGCTCGATGGCGTCGGTCACCACGCTCACGTTGGCGCGCGTGAGCGCGGGATAGTAGTCGTTCGAGATCAGCACGCGCTTGCAGCCGATCGTGTAGTCGGGCGTGACGGCTTCGCGCAGCGCGGGATCTTTCACCTGATGGCGGATATGGCGCAGCGCGAGCTTCTGCACGTTTTTCATCAGCGATGGATGAATCGCGAAACCCAGCACGCGCGACTCCAGCATCCAGTAGAGCCCCGCACGGGCGATCTTTTGCGTGAAGGGCAGCGAGCGGAACATCCATTGCTCGAACTTCGATAGCGCGCGGTCGGGCTTGGGCATGATCCACGGCGGCGTGCGCTGGAATAGCGCGAGTTTCTCGACCTGCGGCGCAATCTTCGGCACGAACTGGATCGCGCTCGCACCCGTACCGATCACCGCCACACGCTTGCCTTTGAGCGCATAGCCGTGGTCCCACTGCTGCGAGTGGAAGGCCTTGCCAGTGAACGTCTCCACGCCGGGAATGGCGGGCAGCGCGGCGCGCGAAAGTCCGCCCATCGCGGAGATCAGCACGCGCGCCGAAACGCGCCGTCCGTTGGCAAAGGCCAGACGCCAGCAGTGCGCGGCTTCGTCCCATTGCGCGCTGGCCAGTTCGTGATCGAAGTTGAGCCACGGCCGCAGGCGGAATTTGTCGACGCAACGGTTCAGATAGGCGCGGATTTCCGGCTGGGGCGCGAACATGCGCGTCCAGCGCGGATTGGGCGCAAAGGAGAACGAATAGACGTGCGATTGCACGTCGCACGCGCAGCCGGGGTAATGGTTGTCGCGCCAGGTGCCGCCCACGGAGCCGGCCTTTTCGAACACGGCGAAATCGGTGTGGCCGCGTTGCAGCAGACGGATCGCCATGCCAAGCCCGGCGAAGCCGGTGCCGATGATGGCGACGCCGACCGTCTCGCCGGAGCGGCCGTCGTCGGCGCCATCGAAAAACCGGGTGGGTGCGTTCATCCGGAGCGTCTCCCTATGGTTCATTATTAACTGTTACATTGAATGATGTAAACATAGTGCGCGAGACGACCGCGCGCAAGAGGCTAGAGGGAGCATTCCAGGAATTGCGTTCAGACGCTGAGAAAGCGAGCAAACGCCCGCCAGGATTGGCGTTTGGCGATTTGTGAGGGTTCGGACGAGCGCGAGAAAGCGGAAGAAAAAACGGGGCCGCAATAGAAAAACGCGGCTTCAAGCCGCGTTTAGCAGACGGTGCGACGCTGGGTCAGCGCTTCTTGCTAGCGGCTTTTTTGGCGGCGCGGGGAGCCTTTTCGGCGGTTTTGTCGGCCTCTGCGGTCGCCGTTTCAGCCTCAATCGCGCCACGGCGGCCCAGTTTCTGGTCGAGGATGGTGGCCACGCGGCCGCCCAGATAGTCGCTCGACTGCTCTTCGAGCGCGCGCAGGATTTCGTTCTCCACGAACACCGTGGAGAGCGGACGCAGCCGCCAGATGGCGTCGACGAGCGCGGGCATGTCGGTGGCGGGTGGCAGCGCCCCCTGATCGTAGCGGTCGAGATGGCGCACCACCATTTCCACGAGCACGCGCGCGATGGCGTCGAAGTGCGGGCGAGCCTCTTCGAGCACGTCCAGCAGCTCGCGTGCCGGAATGCCTTCGCGCACCGTGGCCGCTGCGGCATCGAGCATGGCCGGATTGCGCGCGACGAAGGACAGGCCCTTGCGTTCGAGCAGGCCGAGTTCCGCGAGACGCGTCAGACTGCTGGGCGCCTGCGGGCCGAACAGCTTGATCAGTTCGGGCAGCGAATAACTTTTGGGGCGCGCGTGCGACCACGGCCCGCCGATGGCGTTCTCCAGACCCAGGATCGAGCGCAGATCGCCGCCATCGTCGATGGCCTTGATGAGGTCCTGGATGTTCGAGAGCGTGTAGCCGCGCGCGAGCAGGTGATTGATGAGCTTGAGGCGCGCGACGTGCGAGTCGTTATAGATACCCACGCGGCCGCGTTTGTCGGGCGGCATGAGCAGATCGCGGTCCTGGTACGCGCGCACGTTGCGCACGGTCGTGTTCGCCACGCGCGCGAGTTCATCGACGGTGTATTCGCTGTCGGTGGCGCGCTCGGGCGCGAGTTCGGTCTCGGGGGGCGTGGACGATTTCGGCATGCGCCGATTTTAGCGCGAGCCGTCGCACGAGCGCGAGACGGCGTCCCACGCGAACGTGCGCTTTCCCACCACGAATGCCTTTACCCGTCTTACCGCTTGCACGCAGCGTGGGCCGCAGTGAGGAGCAAGGCGCCGCCTCAGAACCTGTACGACACGCCCAGATACGAAATGAGCGGATCGGCCTTCAGTTCGGCACGGCTCACGGCCAGTTCGGTGCCGTCGGCGGCCTTCACGATCACGGAAGAGGTGGTCTTGAGCGGAATGTAGGTGAGCGACGCCACAATGCCGAAGTGCGCCGTGACGTTATAGGTCGCGCCCAGGTTGAACACCGGTTGCCACGACGACGACGCCTTCGCGCTCACCTGCGTTTGCCCCGGCTTGCCCGCGCCAGCCGCGAGCACGGCGCCGAGATCGTCCTGCGTCGCCTTCACGAAGTTCGGGTTGAGCTGGATCGACGAGAACCAGTTGTACGACACGCCCACGCCCACGAACGGGCGGAACTTCGCATCGCCATCCCGGAAGTAGTACTGAAAGATCAGCGCCGGACTCCATTGACGCACGCTCGTCACAATCGGATTGGTCGACGCATCGCTCAGGTTCTGGCTGCCGAGCGCGCCCGCCGGTCCCGGCGGCTTGATGGTGCCGTGGCCGTAGAGCTTGAAGGTGGGCGGCACGCCCGCCACCGACGACACGGCGATGTGATCGGTCAGAAAGTGCGTGAAAACCAGCCCGACCGTATCCGCCTTGCTGGTAGACAGACCGGTTCCCTGCGAGGTGAAGGAGCCCGGCAGCCGCAGCGGCGTGTTGATCGGTGTGGGCGCAACGGTCGTGGTGAGTGGCGTGCTCGATTGCTGGGGCATGACGTGAAACCAGCCGAGCACGGCCACGTTGTCGCCCGCATGCTGGGCGTGCGCCGCCGTGGAAATGCCGGCGGCGCACGTCGCCACGGCGGCTACGGCTGCCGCCTTCGCAGTACGTCTCATTATTCCTCCCTGTGACTCTCAGGTTCGGGTGGCCTGCTTCGCGCGCGGCGGCCGTCTCGTGAACGGCCGGTCCTGCGCGCGCCTTGCGGCTCGCCTGCGTGCGCGATGAGAAACTGGCACGCGCGCGCGGCGTAGAGCTGTCACCTCATGGGCAGCGGGTCCCTCGTCGATCGCTGCATCGTTGCGCAGAAGCGCTATATCACTGCACGAAGGCGCCAGCCGTGAAGTACGGCGCGGACGCATTCGTCAAATCGAGGAAGCTGAACACGCCGCCCGTGAAGGTCATCTTGCCGGTCGGTGTGGTGCCGGTCGATGCGCCCACATGCGTGGTCGTGACAACGCCTGGCACGCTCTGCGCGAAGTTCAGATCGAGCGCTGTCGCCAGCGACGCCTGCGAAGCGTTGAACGGATCGAGCAGCGTGCCCTGGGTGCCGCTGAGCGCGAGCGTGCGATAGTCGAACTGGCTATCCACGCTGATGTACTCGCCGTCCTGGGAACCCTGCGCGATGGCCGTTTGCGGCGCCAGCACCGAGATGCCTGATTCGTCGTCGGCGACCGGGCCGGTTGCGCCGCTCTGCGGATCGGTGCCGATCTGCGGATACGCCACGCCCGTGCGCACGAGCACGGGCACGAGCTGGTTGCGCAGCTTGCCGACGATCATGAAGCCCTTCGCGGCGTTCTTGCCGGTCACGAGCGTGGGCTTGACCTGCCCCTGGAAGTTGTCGGTTTCGAATGCGCCGCTGCCGTCGCTCGACTGCGTGAGATTGGTGCCAGGCTGCTGGCACTTGCCGGCGTTCACGCCGGTGTTATCGCACTCCTGCCACGAGCCGTCGGCGTTGATGGTGATCTTCGCGTCCACCGCGGCGGGCAGGAAGTTCTGCGACGGCACCTGGTGATAACCGAGCTGGTTATACGTGCCGGCCACGTTGGCGATATTCGTTTCGATCGACGAAAAAGCGATGAACGGGTAGTACGGGAACTTGGTGTCCGGCACCACGCCGATGCCGCCGGAACCGGCGAACTGGATTTCCGCGCCCGGAATCGTGCCGCCCGCTACACCCATGCCGATAAACACGCGCGCCGGGCGGGTGGGATCGAGACTCGCGCCGTTCAACTGGAACGCGCACTGATTGAGCTTGGCCGTCGGCAGGCCGGTTTCCTGCGTGATCGTGCCCGAGACCACCTGGCCCTTGCGCGTGGGCGTCACGGTGCCGGTGGTTGCGGGAATCGGCGATTCCACGTAGGTGATCTGCCAGGTCTTCTTGGTGGTGTCGAGTTGCAGTTTGACGAGTTCGCCGTCACCGCCGCCGCCCGTATAGACCGTGCTGTAATCGAGCGAGGTCGGGCACAGGGCGGTTTCGACCAGCGGCGGGCTGCTGTTACCGCCGCCGCCACAGGCGCCCAGCGTAAGCATCAGCGGCGCGCCGACGCCAAACATGGCGAGGCGCTTCGCGAAGGGCTTTGATTGCATACCGCGTCTCCAGATTCATTCTTGTAGGCGGGGCGCCGGCTCCCTGTCGTGGCGCCCCGTTCTGGCTTGCTGCGTGCTGCTGATTTTTTGTTGCTACGGTGTACGAATTAACGGCCGATGGGGTTACTGAGGCTGAATCAGCGCACCCACACCGAAGTACGGCGAGTTGGACGTTACGCTATTCGCCGACGTCGAGGTGACGCCGCCGTTTTCCTCGCCATTGAGGAAGATGCCGTACAGGCCGCCCACGGCGATCACATTGCCGGTCTTGCCGTTGTTGTCGGTCGCTACGACAAGGCCCGGATGCGTCTGCGTGTAATCGAGCGTGAACGTGCTTTGCGTCGTCATCGTCGACGGCTTGAGGAAGCCGCCCGTCTGGCCGTTGATAAGCGTGGCCGTGTAGGCGAAGTTCGAATCGGCGCCGATATAGCTGCCGTCGAACGAGCCCGACGTGAGATTGCTGGCGGGCGCCATCATCGCGATGCCCGATTCGTCATCCACGGCGAGCGAGGTAAGGCCCTCGTTCACGTAGCCCGTGCGCACCACGACCGGCACGATCTTGCCGTTGAGCTTGCCAAGGATCAGATGGCTCTTCGCGCCGTGCGCGACCAGCGAGACGGTCGGCGACTGGATCTGCGGGGCGTTGTCGCTCGTGAAGAAACTGCCAGCGGAATCCGCGGCCCATTGCGAGGATGACGTGTCGCATTGCGTGTTGGTTGCGCCGCTCGTCACGCTGCAATTGCCGCTCGCGTCGTAAGTTTCCTGCGCCGTGGTGGCGGCGGCGGCGAAGTTCTGCGTCGGCACGATGTGATAGAGCAGCGCGTTCCAGTTGCCTTGCAGGTCCGCGATGCTCGTGCTGACCGACGAGAAAGCGAGGAACGGATAGAAGTCGAAGGTGCGCGACTGGACGTTGCTAAAGAGCAGCTTTGCCGTGCTGTCACCCGTGATGTTGACCGTCGCGCCCGGAATGCCGCCGCCCGCCACGCCGAAGCCCACATAAATGGTGGGCGGATTGTTGGCGTTATAGGCCGTCGTGTAAGTGCTGCCGTTAAGCGTGCCGCTGCCTTGCTGAAGCTGGAACGCGCAGGTGATCTGCGCGGCCGTGGGCAGCGAGCCGCTGGGCGGATGCTGGACCGCACCGGTGATCGTGAGACCCGCACGCGTGTCCTGCACCGAAGTCGACTGCGCCGGAATCGGCGAAGTGAGGAAGGTCAGCGAGTAGGTCATCTTCGTCGGATCGATGCTCAGGCTCACCACTTCGCCGCTGCCCGCGCCGCCCAGATACGTGTTCTTCGCGATGTCGGCGGCGGCCGGGCAGAGCGCAGTCGCAGCGGTCGCGCTGCTCGGTGCGCCCTGGCCCGTGCACGTCGATCCCGAGCATTGCGCCGGATTGATCGCCGACGGATCGCTCGCCTTGCCTCCACCGCATGCGACTAGAAGCGGCGTTGCGGCTGCGGCCAGCGCGACGCAGCGGACAATGCTCTCCAACATATGTCTGCCCTCCCTGTCTCGTAATAATTTATGCGCTGAAGATTGGATCATGACATTGCACGCTGTCAATTGAACGAATCACTCTAAAACCGCACCAGCAGGCCGCATCGCTTGCGCTGTCACGGTTCGGGACTGCGGCAACCGGGGTTTGTCCTGATGTGTCGTTGACGCACGAGGCCCGCGCGGCGAGGCCGCGGAGCAATCGACGTTCCCGCCGACAGATATGCTCGTTGCGTACGAATCGATTCGGAGAGCGGCGTATAAACCATGACGTCGATTTCGAGCAAGACGAGATGAGTTGACGAAATGGCGCGGTTTTTATTCAGGCCGATTTAATTCGATATCCGGATAAAGCGATTTGGCGGTTGTGCGAAGTGTTTTGCCGGGCGCTTATGGAATGAGGGTGAGGGAATTCGGGAGTGGGTGTCGGCCGTGCATCGATCTAATGGTGAGCCTTTCCGGGGGCGCGGGCGGCGTAGGTCCAGTGAAGTCGGAATTCCCGGGGCGACGTCGCAATTCGTCCTGCAGAGTGCAAAGGTGAGTGTTTGCGGGAGCCAAAATCAGCCTGAAAGGGCAGGAAAATCCCCTCTTTTGAATACGTGCAAGTCGCTTTGCAGATTTTTTTAATCAAAGTGACTGACGAAAAATTCAAAGGTGAGGATTTTCAGGAGGGGATAAATGGCCTTCTGTCATCGGTCAGATAATAAGAAACGGTATAAATAGTGACCCGCGTGGGCCAGCGACGGCCGCGCCGCACTCCGGAGTTGCCTGATGGGACTATTGGACCGCCTGTGGCCACGTAAACGCGCGCAGCCTATCCAGGAAACGGCGCAGACGCGCGCCCTCGTCGATCGGCTGACGGTGCTCAGCCCGTCGCTCAAGCTGGCGCGCGCGTACCGCGAGCGCCTCGTGCCCGCGCTCGCCACCTCGCAGGCCTACATCGGCGAACTGGTCGAGCGCCTGCCGCCCGCGCGCGAAGCGAGCGCGTCCAACTGGCTCCACGATCCTTTTATCCATGCGTTCTTCGCCGCGCCCGATGAAATCGCGCAGACCCTGAGCCGCTCGCCGGAACTGCACGCCTGGTTCGACAGCCATCTGCTCGCGCGCGAAACCTGGGCGGTGCTGGGCATGTCGATGAACGAGCGGCGCGGCTTTGGCGTGCGGCAGCACGGCGATCACGTGCATACCGACGTCGCCCAGACCACGCTGAGTTTCGACGATCATCAGGTGCGCGTTTGCGGCGAATCCGAAGCGGATCTGCGCGCGCAGATCGTGCAGCGCGTGGTCGAACAGATCGCACTGGAGGGCCTCGCGCAGATTGGCGCGGACGAGTCGCGCCGCGACGCGCTGCAGGAAGAGCGCGCGTTGCTGCGCACGCGCCACCAGTTGCTCACGCGTCAGGGCGCGGGCACGCAGCGCATGGTGGGCCAGCGCGCGCTGGCGGACGCGGCGGAGCTCGCGCGGCTGGAAGCCGATATCGCGGCCAACGAACAGGCGCTGGCCGCCTTCGGGCTCAAGACGGATGCGATCGAGCGCGAACTGGAAGTCATCTGCGATGTGCTCGGGCATCCCGCGCAGCACGCCCACGTGGAAATGCGGCAGGTCACGCTCAGCCCGATGAACGTCGTGATGGACGAGGGCGATGGCGGCGCGCAGATCGTCTTTCCGCTCGCGCATATTCCGGCGAGCCCGGACGGTGTACGCGCGTTTTCGCTGATTCGCTTCGCCCGCGCGGATCTTATCCCCATGCCGAAGGTGCTGGATGTGGACAGCCGGTTTGTGATCTGAATGCACATGGGTGAGGATATTCGGGGGCGCGGCACGGGTATGAATGTTCGGCTCTGCGAAGCGTGAGGTGATCTTTCCGCACGCGCGCGACTCACTTGGCGAATAGGGCCTGCGCAAGAAATCACGCTATTTCAGCGTGAATCAAGCTTAAAAATTTCCTGGGACTCCCAGGTCATGCGTGGAGATTGCTGCGTCGCACGGGGCGATGACGTACGATGCCTTTGGTGAGGTTTTTCGGGAGTCGAGCCGCTGGCGCGTCAAATGGCCGTGTGGTGAGGGGGCCGGAGCGTCGGCGTTTCACCGATCTTGTGCGTGCAGCAAATCGATAGCGACAAAAAATCCCTGGATTCAGGCCTGTTTGTCGGATAATTTTCCTGGGAGTCCCAGGTTAAGCGGTGCGAATCTTTTTTCGGGTTCACGCACTGATGTGTCTGAAAACACCAGAGGTGAGAGGGTTCGGGAGTGCGGTTGCGCAGTTGACGGATCACACGCCAATCAACCGGAAAGCGTGAAAAAGCCCCTAAAACAAGGCTCCATTCAGATAGCGACGGCACCACCGCGCCGCCGCTGCCCACTCAAAGGTGAGTCTTTTCAGGAGGCGCTTTCCGGCGACGCCGGCCACGCCGTCACGCCACCCGCATCGATCTCGAAGCGCAGCGTGCGCAGACCGTCGTGCGAGTCCGCCCAATCGTCGGTGGGAATGTCGAACAGTTCACCTTCCAGTTCGATCGTCACATAACGGTCACCGTGGCGCAGCGACGTCCCGGCAATGCGGCCTTCCCAGCGGCCCTCGGGCGCGGCGCGCAGCGCACGCGGCGCAACCCGCCACATCACGCGTGAACCTGCCGTCAACGCCGCGCCGTCGCCCGCGTCGGCGCAAGGCAGGCGCAGGCCGCTAGCCGTTTCGATTTCGCCCGCGCCGCGCAAGACGCCTTCGCCGATGTTATGCAGACCGAGCAGTTCGGCCACGCGCGGCGAGGCGGGCCGCGCGAACACCGCATCGACAGGACCAGCCTGCAACGTGCGGCCCTGTTCGATCACGAGTACCTCGTCGGCGAGCAGGGCGGCTTCATCGGGGTCGTGCGTGACGATCACCGTCACCGCGGCGATCTCGCGCTGCAGCGCGCGCAACGACTGCTGCAGACGTCGGCGGCGCGGCGTATCGAGCGCCGCGAACGGCTCGTCGAACAGCAGCAGCTGGCTATGCCGCGTGAGCGCGCGCGCAAGCGCGACGCGCTGGCGCTGGCCGAACGAAAGCTGGCGGGGCAGGCGCTGCGTGAGCGTGTCGAGGCCCAGATGCGCGAGCCAGTAGCGCGCGCTGGCGGCATCGGCATCGACGGGAAACGCCAGTTGTTGCGCCACCGTCATGTGCGGGAACAGGCCGTAGTCCTGCGGCATATAGCCGATCTGGCGGCGCTCGGGTGGCAGCACGCCCAGATCGGTCGCGCCGAGCATCACGCTGCCCGCGCTGGCGTCGATATCGTTCGCCTCCAGCCCCGCGATGATGCGCAGCGCGAGCGACTTGCCCGAGCCCGACGGCCCGATGATCGCCAGCCGCCGCGTGCGCGGCTGCCAGGCGACGTCGAGCGTGAACGCGCCCAGATGCCGCTTTGCCGCGAACGCGAGCCGCAGGTCGGCGGCATCGCTGGCGGTGGCGGCGGGCGTGATGGCGGTGAGTTCGTCGCCGTTATCGACGCTCACCGCCAGCGTCGCACGCGCGCCGCGCGTGTACACCGACAGCACCGCGCAGACGATCGCGATGGCGAGCGTCGGCAGCAGCAGCGGCATCATCGCGGGCAGCCCCTGGCCGCCGAACACCACGTAGGTGTACACCGGCAGTGAGTACGGGTGATACGCGACCATCACCGTTGCGCCAAATTCGCCGAACGCGCGCAGCCACGCAAGCGCAAGACCCGCGCGAATGGCGGGCCAGGCGATCGGCAGGGTGACGCGAAAGAAGCGGCTGGCGGCGTGATGGCCGAGCGTGGCGGCAACATCGTCGTAGACGGGATCGACGGCGATGAATGCCGAGCGCGCCGCGACGATCAGAAACGGCGCGGCCACGAAGGTTTCGGCGAGCACGATGCCGGTGAAGGAATCGGTAAGCGCGCCGTTGAACAGCAGACCGAGCGGGCTATACGGCCCGAGCAGGAACAGCAGCAAAATGCCGCTCGTGAGCGGCGGTAACGCGAGCGGCAACTGCACCACAAAGCCCAGCAGCGCAACGCCGCGTGCGCGCGAACGCGCGAGCCAGTAGCCGAGCGGCACGCCGCCAATCAGGATCAGCAGCGCCGCGACGCTCGCGCTGCCCGCCGACACACCGACCGCCGACCAGGTGGCGTGCCAGTCGACGTTGGCCCAGTCGGCCTGGCCGATCTGCGGAATGCTGGCGAGAAAGGGCGCGCACAGATAGACCGCGAGCAGCGCGCCCAGCCACCAGAGCGGCCTTGCGGCGCGCTGCACGGGTTGCGTCATGACTGCATCAGGCTCATTGCTGCGCAGCGTCGATCACGGCCTGCACCGAGGGCGGGATCGCCTGGCCATTGCCGTTGACCGTGGGTTTCGTCACATCGACGCCATGTTCGGCGAGCAGCTTGCGGCCTTCCGCCGACAGCAGGAAGTTGACGAAGCGCGCGGCGCCGGCGTTGTTCTGTGCGTCGTTGAGGATCGTCAGCGTGTAGTTCGCCTTGATCTTCAGTTCGGGCGCCGGGTGGATCGACGGAATCTTCAGGTCCGAAGTTTCGGTCGAGTAGAAGAAGCCCGCGTCGAGCTGACCCGATTGCAGACGGCCGACCAGCGTTTCTTCCGGCAGCACCTGTTCCGGATTGTCCGGCGTGCCCAGCGTCTTTTCGACCAGATCCGGCTGGTTATAGGCCTGCGCCGCCCTGGTCATGAGTTCGACCGTGAAGGCGCCCTTCGGATCGAGCTTCGGATCCGTGCGACCGATGCGGATGCCCTGTTCCTGCAGCACCTGATCCCACTTCTTCGTCTTGAAGTCGTTGGCGAAACGGCTCTTCGCGTTATAGCCGATCAAGAGCGGCGATTCGGCGAAATTCACGTACCACGAAACGTGATTGCCGTTGGCTTCGCCCATCAGGCTGGAATTGACCTTGGGGCTCGCACTGATGAACACGTCGCCGCGGCGCAGCTTGCCCTTGACCTCATTGGCAATCTTGTTCGAACCGGCGGCGTAGCCCTTGAAATGCAGGCCCGTTTCCTTTTCGAACGCGGGGCCGACGCTCTTTTCCATCAGGTTCACGAGCGAGCCTGCGTAGAGCACGTTCACATCGTTGTCATCTGCGGCGAATGCGCTCGAACTTGCGGCCAGCACGCCCGACATCACCACGACCGATGCGATCAACTTGCGGATCATCTGTTCTACCCCGTACCGTTATAAAGGTGCCTATATTACGACGTCCTGACGCGACAATGTGCTTATCCGAATGGCCAATCTTCGCGATAACAACTGGGCGTGAATGAGCCGCGCGGCTAAACTGGTTTTCTAAACTTTCCAGGAGACCTTTCCATGCGTACCAGCGCCCGCAATCATTTCACCGGTCAGATCGCTTCCGTCAAGGCCGGCGCCGTCAACGACGAAGTCACGCTGCGCGCCGACGGCGGCCTTGAAATCGTCGCCATCATCACGCACGGCAGTGCCGCCTCGCTGGGCCTTGCGGCAGGCAAGCCCGCCTTCGCGCTGGTGAAGGCATCGTCGGTGATCCTGATGGTCGACGGCGACGCGAGCAAGGTGTCCACGCGCAACGTCATCGCGGGCAGCGTCACGTCGGTGACCAAGGGCGCGGTGAACGCCGAAGTCGTCATCGCAGCGCCGGGCGGCGCGCAGATCGCGGCCATCGTCACGAATGAGAGCGTGGACAAGCTCGGTCTCGCGGCGGGCAAGGCGGCATCGGCGCTGTTCAAGGCGTCGAGCGTGATTATCGGCGTGGACGCTTGAGGCGGTTGACTGCCTCGATATGACCGGCTCGCCATCCGGCTTCGAACAACTTGCGGCGCAGTGCCGCGACCGCCTGGCCGGCGTGCCTGGTGATGAGTGCTCGCCCGATGCGTGGCTGTTCGCGCGCCTCGTGGCGGCGCGCGAAGTGCGCGGCGAACGCTTGTTGCTGGGATTGTCGGCGCCCGAGCTGGCGGCGCTGGCTGCACGGCATTTCGTGGCGGGCGAGCTGGTGGCGACGTCGCACGAAGCGCCCGCGTTGATCGACGCAACGCACGCGGCCTTTACGCTCGCGATGCGCGATTTCCTGCTCGGCCTGGCCGCTCCCGAAGTCGATGCGGACGATGCGCGCTGTCTCGCCACGATCCTCGCGCAGGCGTGTCTGCGGCCCGATCATCTGTGGCGCGATCTGGGCCTGTCCGGCCGTGACGACGTCACGCAGATGCTCACGCGTTTTTTCCCCGAAGTGGTCGCGCGCAACACCGACAATCTGCGCTGGAAAAAACTGCTCGCGCGCGAACTTGCGCTTTCTCAAGGCGGCGTGCCGGGACCGGCGCCGGGCTGCCCTGGCTGCGAGGATTTCGGTTTTTGCTTCCCAGGCCACGAGGCCGCGATTCAGCGCCATTAGCAACGCCTTTAGCGCCCCGTCAAGCATGGGAGGCGCGAAATCCATCGTGTATGCTTGCGCCCATGACCGCATCCGCCAAAGACCGCGCGCCAGCGCCCGCCAAAGCGCGCAAAACTCCTGCTTCCAGGTCCGTTTCGAACCTGCCGACGACCGCGCCCGAATCCGCAGCGGCAGAAACCGCCAGCCCGTTGGCTCGCCGCGAACCCGACGTGCGTTTTCGCATGCGCGTCATCCAGGACGATACGGTCGCGCTCGGCCCGGGCAAGGTTTCGCTGCTGGAAGCGGTGCGCGATCACGGTTCGATTTCTGCGGCGGCGCGCAGCATCGGCATGTCGTATCGGCGTGCGTGGCTGTTGATGGACGAACTCAATCGCGCGCTCGAATCGCCAGCCACGGTGTCCGAGCATGGCGGCCAGAGCGGCGGTGGCAGCACGCTCACGCCGGTCGGCGAGGAAATCATCCGCCTTTATCGCGGTATCGAGGCGCGCGCGGCCGCAGCCTGCGCGCCCGAAATCGCCGCGCTCACGAAACTCGTGAAGGGCTGAGCCTTCTTCGTTTTAGCCGCGAGCCGCTAGCCGTGGCGCAGGCAAAAACGCGACACCGGCACGGCGGTCAGCGCCGGGGCTGAACCCGCGTGAAGCCGCACCATCAACTCGACAAAGCTTGCGAGGCTGGCGGTACGCAGCGGGTGATAGCTCACCTGATGCCGCTCGCAGACGCGCTTGAGCATGTTCATCGAATCGTGGTCGATGCAATCGACCGGGAACACGGCCATGTCGGCGCCTGCGAGCGACGCCGCCAGCAGGCCCTTGCGGTCCTCGATGCCGCCGTCGTGCAGCGTCAGCTCGCCGCCCGCCGCCGACACCCAGCGCCGCAACGCGTGATTCGATCCGGGCCGTCCGCCCACATAAACGATGCGTTGGCCCTTGAGGGCATCGCGCGGCAAAGTGCGTGCGCTGCTGCCTTCACCTTCGCTGTCGTTTTCGGCATGGATGGCGCTTTCCATCGCGTAGGCTTCCGCGCGCAAGGCGTCGATCAGCGCGCGCGCCTCGTCCAGTTGCGTGCGCACGGTGCGCAGCGCGTGTTCGTCAGCGCTGGCGCGCTGCTCGGCAGCTTCACGGCGGGTGGTTTCGAGCGCCAGGCGCGCGTCGCGCGCCGCCAGCGCCTCGCGCAGGGTCGCGAGCTGTGCGTGTAGCGCTGATTCGTCCTGAGCCTTGTACGTAGCTTCGCGTTGCGCCGCAGCGCGTATGGTGTGCTCGTCGAGCATCACGCGGGCTTCGTCGCGCTCGCGGCTCATCTCGTGCAGGCGCGCCTGCTGACGCTCGATCTTGCCATGGAGGGCCGCGTTCTCTTCTTCCAGCACGACAAGGCGGCGCAGATCCGCGCGGTTCGCCGCGCCCACCAGATGCGAGAGCATGTGCAGGTCGCCGAACGCGGCCTGGCGCACTTCCATCGTCGTTTCCGGGTGAGACATCAGCGCCCAGTAGGCGGGCGGAATGTCGCCGCTTGCGCGCGCCTCGTTCCAGAGCACTAGCACGGCCTCGGCATCGCGTGCGCTGGAGAAGCGCCGCAACGCGCCGGCATAGCGGGTGTCGAGCGCCTTTTGCAGCGCCTTGCCGCCCGCGCCGCCCTGGATCGCCAGTTCGACGGCGCTGTGATGGATGTCGAGGTCGCTCGCGCGCTGCCCGTCGAGCGGCGCGTATTTCGGCACGAGCTTGCGCAATTCATGCGTGGACAGACAGGTGCCGATGATCGAGCAGTGCAGATGCGCGTCAAGTTCGGCCAGACGCGTGCGTCGTCGCGAGCGGTCGATTTCGGCCTGCGAGGGGCCGCAGCAGTCGGCGGCGGGGGCGAAGGCGCGCAGATGCGGCGCCTCGTCCGGCGTCGCAGCGCCCGCGGCGCGAGCGAGGCGGAACGGCGGTGCGTGCATGGTGACCTCTGTCCACTCTGTGCAATTGGGAACGCGGGCCGGCGATGTGAGCAGGCCGCATACCGATAGCGCAATATATCACGGAATATAGCGATATCCGGCTGGCGGCAGAGGGCCGCCGGATCAGGCTTGAGGCGTCTCGCGCGCGGATTGCGGGCGTTGCTCGTGCTGCGCCAGAACGTGCTCGACGCACAGGCCGACGAAGGCCGTATCGAGCCGTTCGAGTTCGGCGGCGGTCCTGCGCATGGCCTCGGTATCGAGGCAGAAGGCGTCGGAAAAGAGTGTCTCGCGAGTTTTGTCGAGGCGGCGCGCATCGCGGATCGCGCGCTTGAGTTCGCGGTGCCGCGCGAAGGTGGCGGGATCGATGTGGCGGGCGAGCGCGGTCAGCAGCGGCTGGAGCGCGGTGTCCGTTGCCGTGCTTGTTGCCGTGTTCGCTCCATCGCGCGTGGGTTGTTCGCCTGCGCGCGCCGCGAACATGCGGTTGAAGCGCGCGACGCTCTCGCGCAGCCGCCGGAACGCATCGACGACGTCACGAATACGCTCGGCGCGGTCGTGGCCGCTGGCGGGCCGCAGCGTCGTGATCGTCGACGATAGACCGCCGCACGGGGCGTCCGCGCGCGCCGGAGTCACCGAAATCGCCATGACGGCGGCATTCATCATCAAGGGCCGACTGCTCACTTCCCCACCTTTCGCGGACCTGCGCATGCAAAGGGCGCACGGAACGCACGCCCGACGCGATATATTCTAATGGATATATCGAAACGCAGATCGTCGCCTGTGAATGCCCGGTATTTCCGGGTGGTATTCATGCCCGCGATTCATGTTTGGTAATTCAGACGCAGCAGGCCCCTGCGGTGCCGCCGCGGCCGTTGTTTTAAAATTGTCGGCTTTCCGATCTGCGCCACGCTTATCCGCGCCGCGCGTTCCGGCTTCATTCGCCATTCAATGACTACACCCTCATCCGACTCTGCCGACTCCGGCCCCGCGTCCGGCAGTCTTGCGCGTCATCCCGGTTTCCAGCGGTTCTGGGGCGCACGCGTGCTCGCCTCGCTGTCGTTCCAGATGCTTGCCGTCGCCATGGGCTGGCACATCTATGCGCTGACGAAGAGCGCGTTTGCGCTGGGTCTCGTCGGCCTCGCGCAATTCCTGCCGATGTTCCTGCTCACGCTGGTGGTGGGCCACGTTGCCGACCGCTATGACCGGCGACGCATCGCTGCCGTCTGTCAGAGCATCGAATGCGCTGCTGCATTGACCTTCGCCTGCGGCACCTTCGGCGGCTGGCTGAGCGCGCCGATCATCTACGCGCTGGCGGCCTGCGTGGGCGCGGCGCGCGCCTTCGAGTCGCCGGCCATTTCGTCGCTGCTGCCGGGCGTGGTGCCGCGCGCGAAGCTGCCGAACGCCACCGCCTGGTCCACCTCGGCGACCCAGACCGCGCAGATCCTCGGACCGGCGCTCGGCGGCCTGTTGTATGGCGTCGGTGCGGGCGCGGCCTATCTGGCCTGCACGATCTCATTCGCGCTTGCGGCCGTGCTGTCGTCCAATATCCGGCTGCACACGCAACCCGCGTCGCGCGCGCCTGTCACGCTCGAGTCGGTGTTCTCGGGCATCGCGTTCATTCGCTCGCAGCCGGTGATCCTGGGCGCACTCTCGCTGGATCTGTTCGCCGTCCTGTTTGGCGGCGCGACCGCGCTCCTGCCGATTTTCGCGCGCGACATTCTTCATGCAGGGCCGCTCGAACTTGGCCTGCTGCGTTCGGCGTCGGCCGTGGGGGCGCTAACGGGAACGATCTGGCTGGCGCATTTCCCACTGCGGCGGCGGCCGGGGCTGGCGATGTTCGGCGGCGTGATCGTGTTTGGTTTCGCGACCATCGCGTTCGGGCTGTCGCACAACATCGTGCTTTCGCTGCTGGCACTGGCGGTGCTCGGCGCATCGGACGTGGTGAGTGTGGTCGTGCGCAGCTCGCTCGTGCAATTGCGCACGCCCAACGAAACACTGGGCCGTGTGAGCGCGGTCAATTCGCTCTTTATCGGCACGTCCAATCAGCTCGGTGAATTCGAATCCGGGCTGACCGCCGGATGGTGGGGCGCGCAGCCCGCCGTGCTGGTGGGCGGCGTGGCGACGATCTGCGTGGCGCTCGTCTGGATGCGGCTCTTTCCCGCGCTGCGTGACACGCGCTCGCTCGAACGCGAACCCGAGCGCGCCACGGCGGGCGCAAGCTGAGCGCGAGCCCTGGCCGACCCTGGCCATTCGACCTAAGCCATTCGACGAGAATAAAGCGCCCCATTTGCCGCTATGCTTTTGCAGATGGAACAGGAAACTGAAAGGTAACGATGCAAGCAACGACTCCCTCCCGAGCCACCCGAAGGAGCCACCCATGCGCGTAGGACGCCCGGTCAAGGCGCTGCCGCAGCCGCTTTGCGACTATTGCGGCGCGAAAGCGCAACTCGCCCGCTTTGGCGACGAAGCCTATCCGTACCGCGACGACCACGGCACGCTGTGGGTCTGCACACCCTGCGAGGCTTGGATCGGCGTGCCTGCGCGCAGCACGCGCAATGTGCCGCTCGGGCGGCTGGCCAACGCGGCGCTGCGCGAAGCCAAGAGCCGCCTGCACGATGCGCTCGAACCGCTGGTCGCCGCCAAGGTGCGTCGCGACAAGGTCAACGTATTCGAAGCGCGCGGCCGGGCGCTGCGCTGGATCGCCGAAGAACTGGGTTTCGACCTGCCGAACCCGTCGATCCACCACTTGACCCTCGAACAGTGCGAAGCGGCCATCCGTCACGTTGAAGCTTTCATGGCCGCGCGCCGCGCCACCGACGACGCCCGCTGAAAGCGCACGAACGCCCGCAAATACCCGCAAACCCACGCCCGGCAACCCTCGCCGGGCATAGTCCTTACCGGCTGTCACTAATCGTTACATCGGCGTAGCAATTCGGCGCTCAACCTTGAGCGGGAGGTGCCGTTATTGCACCTGAACCGATTTCCTTTGTGTGACATGGCCAAAACGATCCCTTTCCCGCAGCACGTCCAAGCCGCCCGCGTCCGCCGGCACCGGGCTAAGGGCGATTTGCTGCCGATGCCGCGCGCAAGCTCGGACGAACTCGCCCTGCAAGTCCATCTGGCACTGGCCGCGCTGCGCGCGGGCGGTTCCCAGCATGATGCGCAGGCCATCCTGCACGCCCACTGGCTGGCCCAGGCGTGCGCGGACGCCGGTTACGGCACGCTCACACCCGAGCAGATTGCCCCCGCCGACGAAGCCATCCTTGCGTGCTTCTCGCGTGGCGGCGCACAGGGCGAATGGACAATCGACGATGCGCAGTTCGACGCGATCAAGGTCGTGATCGCGGTCTACGACCAGCAACTGCAAAGCGCGCCGATGTGGGTGCTGACCGAAGCGAGCGAGCGGCTCGAACGCGTACGTGCGGGCGACACGCGCCAGCAGGCTCGCAAACGCGCCTGAGCGACGGACCATAGTTCGATTGAATGGCTTCCGGGCGCGCGATTTGCGCAATAAAGCGGATGCCTTTGGCTAATCCGACCCCGAGTCTGGCAATAACGGGCGATAGCGTCCGGCATGTGTGCAGCAGCACCTGGCCGAAGCCGCCGCGAACTCGCCCTGAATCCGCCCGATGCGCCGTCCGACGGCGTTGTGGCGACATTGGCACGGGATTTGACGAACGGCGCGAATCGTGTTGACTTCGGACAGGGTGCGTGACTAAAATTCGCCCGTCTTAACAAAAGGGGCTGACGCCTTGGACAGTAGCAGTTGTCGATCTTCGAATAGTTTCGCTGCCTGACCGGCAGGACGTCCGCGCTCCCTTTCTTTCAGCCGCCGTCTTGCCAGCCAGGCAGATGGTGCGCGTCCAGCAGTAAATCTCGTGCACTCTAAATAGCGTCGATCCCGCGCCGCCGCCTTTCGCGCAGCGCAGGACCGATATCGCGCCGTGAGCATTTTCGCTCGCGGCACGGTCCGTTCATGGCTTCGTTCGTCGCGTGTTTTCGCCTTGCAGGCATGGCCTGGCATCGCGGGACACGGCGCTAACCGACCGAAGCCGATGCGCGGACCGCCACTTGCGTCGTGTTTCAGGCCAGGCCGTTCGGTCCGCCTCGCACGCCGCCGTGACGATAAGGAGTTCCGATGTCCGACAGTGACAGTTATCCGTTATGCCGCTTCCTTTCGATATTCCCTGAGGAAAGCCGGCAGACGTAAGCCGTCGTTGCGCGCCAATCGACTTGCGCGCGCAGCCGGGTCTGCTGACTTTCCTCGCCCAAGGCGTCCACCGATTGTGTGACGCGAGGAGATTCAGCATGAACTTCGGCCTTCTTCTGCCGCACCTGCCGCAAACGCAGCACACCCTGCATCCCGATGTGATCGGCGCCCGCCAGCGCGCGCCGGCCACGCCGTCTTGCCGTTCCTCGAAATTCGCCGCGCGCTGGCGTGATTTGCGCGCCCGGGTGTTCCATGGCGCGCGGGGCTGACGGGATTTTCAAGAGTCAGACGCGAGAACGGTCCCACGCCAGCGCCATCGCCCACGCAGTTAGTGAGGCCGGGCAGGCCAGGCGCGAGGGCCGCGCATCACCCAGAAAGCTGGTGCATCAAAACATGAATCAGAACAACCGCTCACTGCGAACGATCCGCCGCGCACCCTGCGCAGGCGGCGTCGCGCGCGCTTTTGCCCTCGGAGGCCGCTAATGGAGTTCAGATTCAACCTGAACCGGACGGCCAACGCTTCGGCGTGGCGCGTGCTGCCCAATCGCTGGGACTTCGTCGCGTTCCCGCTCATCATTTGCCTGATCGCGATGGCGGCCGTCGGTTTCCACGAAACCATGGCGCCGATCTCGACGCTCAAGACCCAGGCGATCTCGCTCGATCCCGCAAACCTGCCCGAGTACGCCCTGCGCACGACGCTGCGCATGCTGGCGGCGATGGTGGCCTCGCTGATCTTCACGCTGGCTTACGGCACGCTCGCCGCCAAGAGCCGCCGCGCCGCCCAGGTGCTGGTGCCGATCCTCGACATTCTTCAGTCGGTGCCGGTGCTGGGCTACATCTCGTTCACAGTCACGTTCTTCCTCGCGCTGTTCCCGTCGCGTGTGCTCGGCGCTGAACTCGCGGCGATCTTCGCGATCTTCACGAGCCAGGCCTGGAACATGACGTTCAGCTTCTACCAGTCGCTGCGCACCGTACCGCGTGATCTGGACGAAGTGTCAAAGGGCTTTCACCTGACCGGCTGGCAGCGTTTCTGGAAGCTCGAAGTGCCGTTTTCGATGCCGGGCCTCATCTGGAACATGATGATGTCGATGTCGGGCGGCTGGTTCTTCGTGGTGGCCTCCGAAGCGATCACGGTGGGCAATAACACGATCACGCTGCCGGGCATCGGCGCGTATCTGGCCCAGGCCATCACCGAAAAGAACCTGCACGCCGTGGGTTGGGTGATTCTGGCGATGACGGTTGTGATTCTCGCTTACGACCAGTTGCTGTTCCGCCCACTGGTCGCATGGGCCGACAAGTTCCGCATGGAAAACACCAGCTCGGGCGACGCGCCCGAATCCTGGCTGCTCGACCTGATCCGCCGCACGCGCCTGATTCACCGCCTGCTGGTGCCGATGGGCTTCATGCTCGCCACGCTCGCGCGCATTCCGATCCGCGTGCAACTGCCGAAGGCAATGCCCGCGATCAGCACGACGCGCAGCAAACGCTCGCGCGTGGGCGACATTGTCTGGGCGGTCTGCGTGATCGCGCTGACGGTGTTCGTGGTGTGGCGCGTCTTCTCGTACGTGCGCACGGGCGTGACGCTCGATGAAGTCGGCCATGTATTTGTGCTCGGCCTGATTACGCTGTTGCGCGTGGTGCTGCTGATTGCGATCGCTTCGGTGATCTGGGTGCCGCTGGGCGTGCTGATCGGCCTGCGTCCCGCGCTCGCCGAAAAATTCCAGCCGCTCGCGCAGTTCCTCGCTGCCTTCCCGGCCAACCTGCTGTTCCCGGTGTTCGTGATCGTCATCGTGCGCTTCCACCTGAACCCGGACATCTGGCTCTCGCCGCTGATCGTGCTGGGCACGCAGTGGTACATCCTGTTCAACGTGATTGCGGGCGCGAGCGCCTACCCGAACGACTACAAGGAAGCCTCGAAGAACTTCCATATTCGTGGCTGGCAGTGGTGGCGTCAGGCGATGCTGCCGGGCATTTTCCCGTACTACGTCACGGGCGCGATCACGGCCTCGGGCGGCGCGTGGAACGCGAGCATCGTCTCCGAATTCGTGCAGTGGGGCGATACGAAACTGCAGGCCCACGGTCTGGGCGCGTACATCGCGCAGATGACCGCCGCTGGCGACTTTCCGAAGATCATTGTCGGCATCGCGATGATGTCGTTGTTCGTCACGCTCTTTAACCGCGTGCTCTGGCGTCCGCTGTACACCTATGCCGAATCCCGGCTGCGGCTCGATTGAGATGGAGTAAATCATCATGCTGAATCCGAAAATCGTCTCATCCGACCTGCTGCCGACGCGTCCCACGCTCGGTGAAGAAGTGCTCTCGGTCAAGCACATGTCGCGCGGTTTCGCGAAGAAAGACGACGAGCGCCTTGTGCTCGACGACGTCAACCTGTCCCTGCGCGAAGGCGAAATCGTCGGGCTGCTGGGCCGCTCGGGCTCGGGCAAGTCCACGCTGCTGCGCATCATCTCGGGTTTGATCGAGGCAAGCTCCGGCGAAGTGAACTGGCTAGGCAAGCCGCTGGAAGGCCCGGCCAAAGGCGTGTCGATGGTGTTCCAGACCTTCGCGCTGTTCCCCTGGCTGACCGTGCTGCAGAACGTGGAAGCGGGCCTCGAAGCGCAGGGCGTGGGTGCGCGCGAGCGTCGCGAGCGGGCGCTGGCGGCGATCGACCTGATTGGTCTGGACGGTTTTGAAAACGCCTACCCGCGCGAACTTTCGGGCGGCATGCGCCAGCGCGTGGGCTTTGCGCGCGCGCTGGTGGTCGATCCGATGCTCATGCTGATGGACGAACCGTTCTCGGCGCTCGACGTGCTGACGGCCGAAACGCTGCGTACCGACCTGCTCGATCTGTGGACGCAAGGCCGCATGCCGATCAAGTCGATGCTGATCGTCACGCACAACATCGAGGAAGCGGTGTTCATGTGCGACCGCATCCTCGTGCTGTCGTCCAATCCAGGCCGCGTGGTCGCCGAAATCAAGGTGCCGTTCAAGCATCCGCGCAACCGTCTGGACCCGGCGTTCCGCAAGCTGGTGGACGAGATCTACGCGAAGATGACCGCGCGCGACGCGGCGGAAACGTCGTCGCGCCGTCTGGAAGTGGGCAGCCGTTTGCCGGACGTGTCGACCAACCTGATGGCGGGTCTGATCGAAACGCTGGCGGCCGCGCCCTATCATGGCCGCGCCGACATGCCGGACATCGCGCGCTCGCTGCATCTGGAAGTGGACGATCTGTTCCCGATCGCGGAAATGCTGCAGCAACTCGGTTTCGCCGATGTGCGCGACGGCGACCTGCTGCTCACGCCGCCCGCGCGCGTGTTCGCGGAAATGGGCACGCAGGCGCGCAAGCTGATGTTTGCCGATCACCTGCTGCGCAACGTGCCGCTCGCGGCGCGGATCAAGAAGGTGCTCAACGAGCGTCCGGGCCACCGTGCGCCGCGCGTGCGTTTCGAGCAGGAGCTAGAAGATTTTCTCTCCGACGTGGCGGCCGAACAGACGCTCGATACGGTGATCGACTGGGGCCGTTATGGCGAGATCTTCTCGTATAACGATCAGTCGGAAATCTTCAGTCTTGAGGACGTTGAGGCTTGATGCGCTGAGCCGCGCAGTCAGGCGCGATGCAATAGAAAACCGGAGCCAGGCGCTCCGGTTTTTTTTCGTGCGTTGCGTAGCTAAAGGTGAGCTTGTTCAGGAGGTGGGGCGGCCGCGCGATCGTTGTATCGTCAAGCATCGCGCGAAGCCCTTATTTCAAGGCATTCAACGTTGTGCGTGCGCGTGGGAATGCGCGCATGACAGCGCTAAAGGTGAGGCTTTTCGGGAGGGTGCCAGGGGTGAGGTCGGTGCGAGAAAGGCACGCACCGACCCTCACAACTTCAATTGGGTTTGCTGCGCGGTGTGGTCTGGCCGTTGCGCGTTTTGGTGCTGCTGGCTGAAGTGGACGCAGGGCGACCGCGCGAGTCGTCGCTATCGTCGCCATCGTCGAGCGTGCGGTCTTCCACATCGTGCTCGTTCGACATATTGACGAGGAAGTTGCGCTGCGGATTGGCAAGCTCGATGCCGCGTTCGGTGAACGTGGTCAGCACGCGGCGGTTGAACTCGCGCTGCACGCCCCAGCGCGACGAGTCCTTGCACTGGATCTGGCCGACCAGCGTGACGCTCGCGCCGTCCACCGAATCCACGCCCCAGTAGGCAAAGTCGCTGAGGATGCCGTTCTTGAACGCGTCGTCCGCGCGGATTGCCGCGCCAATCTCCTTGAGTGTGGCGATGGCGCGTTCGAGATCCGCGCCGTTGGCGATCATCACCTTCACCGCCGCGTTGCCGATGCCGCGGTTGGTGTTGTTCACCGTCGTCACCGAACTGAATGGCACCGTGTAGAGCGAGCCGTCGCCGCCGCGCAGACGCACGGTGCGAATCGACAGAAACTCCACCGTGCCCGACACGCCCGCGACCGTCACCCAGTCGCCCACCTGCATGGCGTTTTCGGTGAGCAGAAAGATGCCGGTGATGAAGTCCTGCACGAGTTTTTGCGAGCCAAAACCCAGCGCTACGCCGAAGATACTCGCGCCCGCGATCAGAGGCGCGGTGTTGATGCCAAGTTGCGAAAGCGCCGTGAGACCTACGATCACGAAGATCGCCACGAACAGCGTGGTGCGGAACATCGGCAGCAGCGTGCGCAGGCGTGCGGCGCGCACGTAGTCGCCCGCGTCGGTCCAGGCATTCAGGCGCCGTTCGGCGACGTCGTTGGCTGCCTCCCAGATCACGATCGCGACCACGATGGCGACGGCGATGGTCAGCAGCGCAGAGCCGAGCAGATGCCCAATTGGCGCATTGATGAGGAAACGCCCGGGATGCAGACCCCAGACGTGCATCAGCACGTCGATCAGAATGATCCACAGCGCGCCCATCACGACACGGCGCAGCGCGGGGTAATAGCGATAGGCGCGGCGTTGCGTAATGGAGAGGTTTTCGCCCTTGCCGTTCGGGTCGAACACGCGGCCGAGCGCGCCGAGCGCGACGATGGCGGTCATGCGCGCCACCAGCAGCACGCCGAGCGAAATGCCGCCCGCGCGGATCAGTTCCTTGTAGCCGCCGCGCAGATCGAGTGCCCAGACGAACCACAACGCCATCACGACGAACACCGCGACGATCGCCCAGATGTCGGCGAACCAGTGCACGAGCCAGGCGAACGAGCCGCGCGAGGCGGGTGAGTTGCGGATGCGGTCGGCGACGGCATGGCGGCATTGCAGGATCATGATCGCGAGCGCGACGTGCGCAACCAGAATCACGAGCTTGACGAGCGCGAGATGCGCATCCTCAGTCATGCCGAGCGGCACCGCACCCGCGAGCGCGCCGCCCACGCCGCCGATCACGACGATGCGCGCGAGCCAGCGCTGCGAGAACGCGGCCCACGGGGCTGTCATCGGCATGAGGCGCAGGTCGTCCGAATCGGGCGCGAACAGGAGCTTGCCCACCGCGAGGATGATGCGGCAGATCACCCAGGTATCGACCACATGGCCGACGGCTGCGGCGGGCGCGGCGTCTTCGGGGCCGAACAGCGACAGCACGCCTGCGGCGCACAGACCGAACGCGATTACCGGCACGAGGTCGAGCAGGGTGAGCACGAAGGCGAGCGGCAGGCGCTTGAGAAGGCCCCAGTGGTGCGCCCCACGGCTGCGGTGCAGTGCCTCGCGCGCGAGTGCGGCGGCGTTGCGCATGTAGGACGTGTCGCTGGCGGCGGGAACTTCGGAGACTTCTGCGGCGATGGCGTTGGCGTCGACGCCCGTGCTGTCTTCCGGGTTCTGGGTGCCCATGCCGGCTACGGTGCGCAGCGCGTCTTTTTCGGCATCCTTCTGGGCGTCTTTTTGCGCAGCCGCTTCGCGCACGGCGGCAGTGCCGCTGGCTTCCGGCGTTTGCGGCTGGGCGGGCTCACGCGCGGCCGCAGCGGGCGGCGTGGAACCCTGCGCGACGTCCTCGCGATGCGCATGCGCCACGATCGCGCGATGGGGCCGCATGATCACGCGGCGCAGCAGCCATTCCAGCGCGACCGCCGGCACGAGGGTGAGCAGCAGCACGCGCAGCAGGCCGGTCAGGATCGCGTGGCCTTCGGGCGTGCCCAGGCGCACGCTCCACCAGTCGCGCGCCGAGTGCACGTTGAAGAGCGCGCCGCGCGCGCGCAGCAGTTGCTTGCCGATAACGCGCGCGCCATGCGCAGCGCCATCGGCGATCTGCAGCACGAGGCCGTTCGAGCGCAGCGCGTTCGCCAGCGGATCGGAGGCTGCCGAGGCGCTGGACGCCGATGCGGCAACGGGGGCGCTCGCGCTGGTGGTTTCACTCGCGGCCGCACTGCCGGAAGCGGGCGTGGCGAGCGCGCCAGCGGCGGCAATCGCGCGCAGCGTGTCGGCGACACGCGCGCGCTGCACCGGATCGTTGAGAACCTGCAGCGCGGCGTGTGCCTGCGCGGGCGTCAGCACCACGGGCGCGGCCGGGTTGGCGGAACTCGCCGCTTTGCTGGCGGCGGCGGTGGCGGCGCGGCCAGGCACGGCGGCGAACATCAGCGCGCAGGCGAGCAGGGCGATCAGCGCATCGCTGCGCCGCGCGCGTAAATCGATCAGAAAGCGGGCAAACAGGCTGGCAACTGGGCGAAAGAAGATGGGCATCCTTGGCATGGGAAAAAAACGGAGTCGATCT
>NZ_DASZJJ010000329.1:0-3778 GCF_035948235.1 Paraburkholderia sp.
TCCGTGACCGGTACGTTCAGCGGTGCGCCTTGCTCCTTCCAGTCGGGAAAGAGTTCGGTGATTGCGCGCGGATCCATGACCGCGCCCGAGAGGATATGCGCCCCGATTTCAGAGCCTTTTTCCAGCACGCACACGCCAATCCCGGCGCCTTTTTCGGCGGCGAGCTGTTTGAGACGGATTGCCGCCGATAGACCAGCCGGCCCGCCGCCGACGATCACGACGTCGTATTCCATCGACTCGCGTGGGCCGTATTGCGCGAGCAGCGCCTGCGTAGTCATCGGCATCAATCCTCCGTCACCGCATCGATGGCAATCGACGCCAGTTGCGCGCCAGGTCCCGATGGCCGCAACGCCAGTTCCTCAGGGCGCCCGCTGACCCACAAGGCGTGCAACGGCGGCAGCGTCACGCCGCGCAGCAGCGTACTTTCGACGCTCCATTGCCCGGCCAGGCTCACCAGGAGATGCGTTGCAGCGGGCGTCACGTGCAGCGAATGCGCGGCCACGCTCACGCGCGCGCGCGCCGCGCCACGCTTACACATCACGTTGAGCACGTTCACGGGGCGCGCAGGCAGATTCACCCACACATGCAGGTCGCCGGAAAAATGCACCGGCTGGCCTGCGCGCGCGAGCAACTGGCCGTCCTGCGTGCGCAAATCGATCATGCCGTCGTCGATGGGCAGCAGCGTGCGGTCGTAACCCGGGAACTGCGAAAACTTCGCGGCGCCGTCGAGTGTGGCGATGCTCACGCGCCACGCTGCCGCGCCGCCCTGTTCCGGCCCGCGCGCGAGCGTGCGCGTCACGCCGCCGCCGTTTGCCCACGGCTCGGGCGCAAGACGCGTGCAGTCGATGAAACGCACTGCCGCGACCGCATCTGTGGAGCGCGCGGCGTCGGGCGTCAATGCAGGCTGTCGGGCGTTCATGCGCGCGGCTCCGCAACACGGGTTTCCAGCGCGCCTACCACATCGAACAGATCGCCTACGAGGCCCACATCGGCGACGGAAAAGATCGGCGCATCCGGGTCCTTGTTCACGGCGACGATGAACTTTGAGTCCTTCATGCCGGCCAGGTGCTGGATCGCCCCCGAGATGCCGAACGCAACGTACACATCGGGCGCGACGCTGCGGCCGGTTTGCCCGACCTGGGCGGCGTTGGGCGCGTAACCGGCGTCGACGGCGGCGCGCGACGCGCCGAGCGCCGCCCCCAACGTGTCGGCCAGCTTGCCCAGCCGCGTCATGTTGTCGGGCGAGGCGAGGCCGCGTCCGCCCGCGATCACCACGCGCGCGCTGCCGAGATCCTGGCCGCTCTGTTCGGCGGCGCGTCGCTCGATCAGGCGCGTGCGGGCGAACGGCGCGAGCGGCGCGAGTTCGACGATTTCCGCCGCGCCGCCCACGGCTGGGACCGGCGCGAACGAGGTTGAACGTACCGTGGCGAACGTGCAGCTTGTTGCGCTCGCAACGGTCGCGACCACGCTGCCCGCATAGAGGCCGCGCACGAATTGCGCGCCTTCACGCAGTGCGATCACATCGGCGAGAAATGCCCCTGCGCTCAGCGCGGCCGCGCGTGGCAACGCGGATCGCCCAAGCGCGCGGTGCGCCGCGAGGAGGGTCGAATATTGCGGCGCGAGCGCCTGTAATTGCGCGGCGACGGTTTCGGGCGCGAGCGTGTCGGCGTCGCCCGCCGACGCGCACAGCACGCGCGCCACACCGCCTATCTGCGTGGCTGCAGCGGCACTCGCGGTATCGAATACGAGCAGATCGACGGGATGCCCCAGCGCGCTTGCCGCCCCAATCACGCGCAAGGTTGTGTCGGATACCGAATTATTTGTGCCGACTTCGCTATCGGCCAGAACCAGCGTTCTCATCGTCAAGCTCCTGCGGTTTCAAACACACGTTGACCGGCGAGCGCGTCCAGCAGCGCTGCGATACCCTCGACTTTCACGCCCGGCTCGCGCACAGGCGGGTCGTTGAGCGTGAGCACGCGGCACTGCGCGTCGAGCGGGGCTGCGGCCTCGCGGGTGACGAGCGGCTTCTGCTTTGCCTTGACGATGCTCGGCAGTGTCACGCGGCGCGGCTCGGCCAGACGCAGATCGGCGCTCACCACGGCGTGACCGTCGAGCTGCCAGGTGGACGTGCCCGCATCGTCGCCGCAAGTCACTCGCCAGCCGCCGTCGGCGGCATCGAGCGCGCTGGCGTTGAGCGCCTGCGGCCAACCCAACAGCGCGGCAAGCATGGCGGCCACGCCGCCGATATCGCCGTCGATGGCCTGCTTGCCGCACAGCACGAGGCCATATTCGACTTCGCTCATATGCGCGGCGATCAGACGCGCCACGGCCAGCGAATCGAGCGTGGCGGTGGCCGCGCCAGTGTCGATCAGCACGGCGTCGTCGGCGCCCATCGCGAGCGCGGTACGCAGCACGTCCTGGTGCGTGGGCAGCCCGCAGGTGAGCACGGTGACATGCGCGGCCACGCCCGCCTCCTTGAGTTGCAGCGCTTTTTCGAGCGCGCATTCGTCGAAGGGGTTGAGCGACATCTTCAGCCCGGCCGTGTCGATCGCGCCGGCGGCGCTCACACGCACGCGCACGTTCGGATCGACCACGCGCTTGACGGGCACGAGAATGCGGAGAGTCATGGTTGTTTCCTTTGTGCTGGTCGTTCAGGACACCGCGCCCAGACCGTACTTGCCGGTCAGGAGCGCGCCGCTGGCGAAGCGCGCCAGCGCATACGGGTCGAGCGAAACGTCGGTGGGCAGGCCCAGTGCGTGTTGTGCGAGCAGCTTGCCGATGCCCGGCGAAAGCTTGAAGCCGTGGCCCGAGAAGCCGAAGCCCACCGTCAGCCCTTCCACATCGGCGACGCTGCCGAGCACCGGGTTCCAGTCGGGCGTGACGTCGTACACGCCGGTCCACGACGAAGCGAGGCCCGCCGTCTCATAGGCAGGGAAGTGTTCGGCCACTTGTGCGCCCACTTCGGCCACATAGTCGAGCGAGATCTCGCCTTGTTCGGTTTCGGGCGCGTTGAGCGTATCGCCCACCACGCCTTCGGACACCAGCATCTGGCTGCCGCCGTAACTGCGGAAATACAGCATGCCCGCAGAGCCCAGATCCTTGAAGGCGGGCATCGCGAAGGTGTAGGGCGCCTGCTCGCATTCGAGCGCGAGCACGGTATGGCGTTCGGGCTTGACGGGCAGCGGCACGCCGATCCATTCGGCGAGTTCCGGGGTCCAGATGTTTTGCGTGCTGATGAGCGTGCCGCAGCCGAAAGTGCCAGCGGTCGTCTCCACCCCTACCACGCGGCGGCCTTCGCGGATCAGACCGGTCACGCGCGTGCCTTCCATGATCTTCACGCCACGGCGGCGCGCGGAACGCGCGAAGCTCGTCGCTACCAGATAGGCATCGGCGAAACCGGCCTCGGGTTCGAAGCCGATCAAGGCGGCGTCGTCGAACGTCGCGATCGGCAGACGCGCCTGGGCCTGAGCGCGATCAAGCAGTTGCACCTCGATACCCATGTCCTGCTGGGCGCGCAACGAAGCGGCGAGCGGATCGAGCTTGTCGCCTTCGGGCGCGGCGATCATGTAGCCGCATTTGACGAGGCCGCACGAAGCCTCTTCGTCGCCGAGATAATCGGCGAAATTGTTGAACGCCCACCACGACGCGCGGGCGAGTTCGACGTTCTGGCGCACGGAATAGTGTGTGCGCAGCAACCCGGAGGACTGCGAGGTGGTGCCGGCGCCGATCGTGCCCTGATCGACGACGAGCACGCTTTTGGCGCCGAGCGCGGCGAGAT
>NZ_DASZJJ010000330.1:0-4578 GCF_035948235.1 Paraburkholderia sp.
CAGTTCCGATTCGGTTTGCGTCGTCACGATCAAACCCGTATTCACGCCGATGAAACCGCCCGGCAGCGAGAACGCATTGATCTGGCCGTCACGCATCGCGAAGAGATCGAAATCGGGCCGATAGCCGCCGATGAACTGCGCCGCCGCCGACGCCGACAGCCGCGAGGCCACCGAATTGAGATAGTCGAGCACCAGCCAGTCGCCGATGTAATCGGGGTCGCGCCGGATCTCGCGCATCACGCGCTCGCCGATGCGGCGCTCGGCCTGCGGCGTGAGCGCACCGCCCGAGCCATCGCCCAGATCGGGCAGTTGCGGCACCCAGGCGGGAGCGCGCACACTGGGATTGCCGGGCGCTATGCCTGGCTGCCCGAAGCGGCTTTGCGCACCGCCATAGGTACCGAACACACCCTGCGCGATCGAGGCGGGGATGACGGGTTCGGCGCTATCGTCGAGCGCGCCGCTGACCAGCGCGGGCGCAGTCGAGTTGGAGGCAGCGGCATGCGACGTCCCCGCCCCGCCGCCCGGCGCCTGCGCCCAGGCTTGCGGCGGAACGGCAAGCGCGACGCACAACCAGGCAGCAAGCAGCCGTTTCGCAAGCATCGATGTCGGATCGCCAGAGCGAGCAGAAAACGAAGAGAAAGTGGACAGAGCGAACACGCCAACGCGACGCGCCGCTATCGGCAGATTGTAATTCCAGGCCTGCAATCGCACCCTGAAATCCGGCCGCTCCAGCGCGCACAGCCGCTGTTAAGATAGGCGCCCCTCATGAAGCAGCGGAGAAAACCCATGCCCGAACTCACCCATTTCGACGCCTCAGGCGACGCGCACATGGTCGACGTCGGCGACAAAGCCGAGACCAAACGCATCGCCGTGGCGAGCGGCACGATCCGCATGCTGCCCGAGACTTTCGCGCTGATCCGCGATGGCAACGCGAAAAAAGGCGATGTGATCGGCGTCGCCCGTATCGCCGCGATCCAGGGCGCCAAGCGCACCTCGGATCTGATTCCGCTGTGCCATCCGCTCGCCATCACGCGCGTGAAAGTGGATTTCGTGCTCGACGAGGCCCTGCCCGGCGTGCATTGCTCGGCGCAGGTGGAAACGCTCGGGCGCACGGGCGTGGAGATGGAAGCGCTGACCGCCGTGCAGGTCGGCCTGCTGACGGTCTACGACATGTGCAAGGCGGTGGACCGCGGCATGACGATCACCGATGTGCGCGTGCTGGAGAAGCACGGCGGGAAGTCGGGGGATTGGGTAGCGGCTTGAGCCGACGCACCGCTCGCCCATGAAAAAGGCGGCGTGAGTTTTTAAAACTCCACGCCGCCTTGAACCGATGACCGCAACGGTCAATCGCTCGAATCAATCATCCGAATCATCATCGTCATCGTCGCTGGCCGATGCCGGCGGATTGCCGTACTGCTTCACCAGATCGGCCTTGAAGCCCGCGAGCGTCGGCTCGTTGTCGAGCAGGCCGTAAAGTGCCGCCAGCTGCGTCGGCCAGTCGTGCAACTCCTGCGCGAAGATCTTCAGACGCGCGACCGTATCGGTCGCGCCATCCGTGTTCCCCGCCAGCGCCTGCAGCACCGCATAACGGCGCAGCACCGTCTCGCCCGGCAGCAGCGCGATCGCGCGCTCGTGGGCCGCCAGCTTGCTCGGCAGGCTCGCGGCGTTCATCGGCATGAGCGTCGCCATGCCGTAGTCGCCCCATGCACGGAACAGGAACGACGGCGCTTCGGCGTATTGCTGCGCCGGGTGCGAGCCGTAGTAGAGGACTTCGGCGCGGTTGTAGTCGCGCAGCACCGGCCACAGCGAAACGATGCCGCCGAACACGATCACGGTATAAGCCGCAAACGCCGCGCGCGGCGGCACGAAGCGCAGCGGCTTCGTCTCCAGCAGGCCGAACACGAACATCGCGGGCAGCAGGAAGAACATGTACTGCTGCGGATACTCGACAAGCGCGTGCATGACCAGCGCGCCGATCAACGCGAAGCCGAAGATGCGCTCGGCCGTATGCGACGCGCGCAACTGACGCACGAACCACGCAAGCAGCCCCAGCAGGACAATGCCGCAGCCCACCACGCCAGTCTTGGCGAGCAGGTCGAGGAAGATGTCGTGCGAGTTGTTGGCGATCTCGACGCCGCCCAGCGTGCGCGCGAGTTCGAACTGGTGAATCGGGAAATCGCCCCAGCCCACGCCCAGCAGCGGATGCTCCTTGAACATCGTCCAGCCGTAGCGCCACAGCGCGATACGCGGCGCGATCTGGCCGGCGTCCTTGAAGCGGTCAGCCGCCGACTGGTCGAGTTGCAGCTGGTAATGCACGTTGGCCCAGCGCACGAACGCGTTCACGGCCACGAAGATCGCGAACAGCACGAGCGGCACGAGCCAGTCGCGCACGCCTGCCTTCACGACCTCGCCGCTGTCGTCGCCTTCACGCTCGCCACGCACGCCGCGCGCCGCCGAGAGCGCCATCCACAGGCCCGCCACCACGATCACGGCCATCTGCAGCCACGGACCGCGCGACACCGTCAGCGCAAGACCACCCGAGTAGATCGCCGACAGCACGACCCACAGGAGCACATTCAAGCGACGTGTCTGCACCAGATACAGCGCCCCCGCAGTCGCAAACGCGATGTAGGTCGCGAGGTGATTGGCCTGCGCCATGTTGCCGAACGGCCGGCGGTCGAACTGCACGTTATACGCGACGACAAGCGGCGTGACCTTCACTTCGAGGTGCAGCAACTGCACGACCTGGCAGAACACCGCGAACAGGCCGCCGATCACGAGCGCCCACGCGCCCCACACCATCGCCGTGCGCACGAGCCTGGCGCGCGCGATGCCATAACCCGCCTGCACGGCCATCAAGGCGGCCAGCAGATAGCCCGCGCCGAGCCAGTTCATCGACGGCTGCGCAACCGGCAGCGCAATGGACTGCACGACCAGCAGCAACCCGAAGGCCAGCGGCACGAGCGCGACCACGGGCGAGGCGAATTCCACCGCCGGGCGCGCGGAGCGCACCAGCAGCCAGACGCCCGCTCCCACCATCAGGTAGAGCGCGAGCGCCGTGAATTCGGCATAGAACGTCGGGATCGGATAGGTATGGTTGACGACCGCGTACGGCAGGATCAACGCAAGAGCTAGCAGGACGAACGTAAGGTAACGCGCAAAAGGAGAAGGCATGGGTATGGGGGGCGTCGGCAACCGGCGCACTATACAAAACTTTTCCCTCCCTGTGCGGCGGCTTTCGGACGAAATCCGCCGCGCGAGCCATAACTTCACTTCCCGCGCGTATTTCACTCACATCATCGAGCCGCGTCGGTCCGCCTGGATGGTGCCTGCGCAACCATCCGCAGGCACCCAACGGCCACTTCCACCGGCGCTGCGTCCGCGCACACCTACACAATTACGCGCGGCATTCCGGCGGCGCCAGATTGGACGGCAGCGTCGCCGCATCGGCAGGAGACGGTCCCGCGCCTGGCGCGCCAAGCGACGAAGCCGTCTTGCCGCCCGCGAAGCACTCCCAGGTGAGCGTGCCGCCCTGCACCGAACCCTGCGCGAGCGCGACGCGCGCCGTGGGGGCATCGGCGTTATCCGGCACCGATGGCACGAGCACGATCGTGTTGCTGCCCTCCGCCGCGATGCGCGTGGTGAAAGCCACGGTGATCTGACCGGTCGCATCGTCGATCTGCACCGATGACACATTGCGCGTGCCAGGCGGCGCCGTGTAGCCCGCGCCGAAGGCGTTGCCACTCGCGGCGTTCTCGGCAACGGAAAGCCGCGCCGCCGAAGCCAGCGACAGCCCTTCGCCCACCCGGCTGCGCGCCAGATAGTCCTGGTAGGCTGGAATCGCATACGCCGCGATCACGCCGACGATGGCGAGCACGATCATCAGTTCGATGAGGGTGAAGCCGGGCGAGGCCCAGCGCAGTATTGCGCGGCACGAGCGCATGAGCGATGCGGCACGGTTGGAAAACGCACGCGGTCTGACGCCGGCCTGCGCGCACGGTGGTGAAACTGGAATCGATACGGTCATCATGCTTGGCTCCTGAAACGAGAAACGCCTGCCCACCGGAAGGTGAACAGGCGTTTCGATCGTATCGGCGCCCTTGTTGGCGGGGCAGTCGGCCAGATGGCTTAGGCGTGGCGCTGTCAGGAAGGCGCGCGCGCCGCGTTGCGACGCCTGAGCAGATGCCCCACCGCCACCACGAACACTGCGCCCGCCACGCACATGCCGTACTCGGCCACGGGCGTATCGAGCAGCGGCCAGCGGTCGCCGGCCGGATCGTTGACGATCAGACCGCCCGCGATCCAGCCCAGCAGCGCCGCGCCCAGCGTGACGATCAGCGGATAGCGGTCGAGCAGCCGCAGCACAAGCTGGCTGCCCCACACGATCAGCGGAATGCTCACCATCAGCCCGAAGATCACGAGCGCGATGCGGTGGCTCGGGTCGGCGGCCTCGGCGGCGCCGGCGATGGCCACGACGTTATCGAGGCTCATGACCGCGTCCGCAACGATGATGGTCTTGATCGCGCCCAGCAGCTTGTCGGAGGGCTTTACATCGGCGTGATCGCCATGGGCTGGCGC
>NZ_DASZJJ010000331.1:0-12196 GCF_035948235.1 Paraburkholderia sp.
GGCTGTATAACGCGAGTAGCGGCTATTACGGCATGAGCGCGACCAGCATGAGCGCGCTCGCGCAAGATGCTAATGCGCTGGCCGTGCTGACGGGCGTCGTGTCGCAAGGCAGCGCCGCGACGGTGCTCGCGAACCTCGCGCAGAGACTGGCGAATCCGTATGGGCGGCTAGCCTTTTCGACGGACAGCGGACGCACGGCGGTCGTCAGCCCGTTTGCAAGCGACATGGAAGTGCGCGCGCGCCTGGCCAGCGGCGATACGCGCGGTGCTTTGAGTCTGATTGGCACGCTCTGGGGCAATATGATCGCGGATGGCGATCACTACACCGGCGCAGTGTGGGAAGCGCTGGGCGCAGACGGTCTGCCGGTGAGTGCGCAAACGAGTCTTGCGCATGGCTGGTCGTCGGGGCCGACTGCGGCGTTGTCGCGCTATGTGCTGGGTGTACGCCCCGTGGCGGCGGGGTTCAGACAGTGGCTCGTCAAGCCGCAGACCGGCGATCTGCAATGGGTCGTGGGCACCGCGCCAACGCCATATGGTGCGTTATCGGTGAAGTGGGGCCGTTCGACGAGCGGGACGTTCAGAATGGATGTGGACGTGCCGTCCGGCACTACGGGTACGATCGCCATTCCTGCCGGCGGGACGGTCAGGATCAATGGCGTGGAGACGCAAACCGCGTTGTCGTCCGCGCTTGATCCTGGTTCGGCTGCAAGTGACGGCGTCGCCTTTCAGTACGTGGACAATGTGGGCGCGGGCCACTATTCGATTGTCGTGGGCGGGTGATTGACTGCCTCGCGACTCTGACTGCACGAGCGCCGACCTATGCGAGCGGCTGCAGGAAAAAATCGAGATTCGGTGGCGTTCTTCGAAATGGCGGCGAATTCCTGCCCGGGCAGGCTGGCGCAGATTCGTCGCCAACTAAGCTTCAGACTGGCGCCCACGTGCTTCAATAGCTTCTATCGCTGCTTGAGCCGAAATTTTCACATCGCGCTTTCTGGACCTCATGTTTTGTGTGAGAGCAGGTAACGCCTTGCGCGTGCCAATCTGGTTGAGAGTGGAGTGGCAATAAATGATGTCATTGGGATCCGAGGTCGTTGCCAGGATCTCCAGCAACTTGTCTTCAGCCTCTTCCCGATTACCACCATTCAAGGATCTGATTGCGGAGTGCCGTACCAGCCATCGCCTATCCTCGACAAGTGCAAATAGTGGACTGACGTCGACACTCTCGAAAAAATAAACTGCGGACCCCTCGGCGAGTCGCGGTGAAAGGGATTGTCGATGATCGAGGCGCCGGTGTCGAACGACAGTTGATAGCCGACGACAGTCGCACACAACAAGAGGGCTCATCCGCCTTAGCCCAACAGTTCGACGATCACTACATCCGTATCGTCACGTGCTATCAAATCCAGCTTCGCCTCATCCCGGACGGCTACGCCGTCGCGCGGCGCGAGCTGTATAGAGCCCACACCGAGCCTTCCGTGATCCGCAACAAGATACGCCGAGCCAGGCATCGGCAACGCGTGCTTTATTGTCATGCCTTCGCGCAGCGTCGCGATACGCACGCGTGCGTCGGCATTAATGGGCAGTGCGCCTTCGCGCACATCTTGAGGATCGCCGCTCGCCAGCGTCACAAAGCGGCCCTCGCGACATTCGTGCGAACAGACACGCGTCGCCCACCGCGGCGTACCGCCTGGCGTGCGTGGACGCAGCCAGATCTGGAACACCCGCGCGGGTACATGTTCCTCGTTTCGCTCGGCGTGATGGATCGCAGCGCCCGCGCTCATCGCCTGAACCGAACCGGCGACCAGCCGCGCGCGATTGCCGGCGTCGTCTTCATGCGTGATCGCGCCCGAGCGCACCCAGGTCACGATCTCGACGCTGCGATGCACATGCAGCCCGAAGCCCGAGTGCGGCGCGAATTCATCGTCGTTCCACACGTAGAGCGGGCCGAGCGGCGTATGTTCCGCGCGCCCGGTCCCGCCGACGCGAAAATGCAGTCGCGCGTCGAGCCGCTCGTTTTTGATTGTGCCGAGCGAATGGAAAGGGCGATGTTCGATCATGATGAAACTCCGTTCGGGCGCGCCGGATGTTGAAGACCGCATCCGTGCGCCCGTGCCACATTCAGATCTGCTGCTGGCCGCCATCGACAAACAGTTCGATGCCGTTCACGAAGCTCGCGTCGTCCGAGGCGAGGAACAGCGCGGCGCTGGCGATTTCGTTCGGTTCGCCCAGACGGCCCATCGGGATCTGCGCGGCCAGGTAATCGGCGAGACCCTGGCGTTGTGCCGCATCGTCACCGGCCAGGTCGAGCAGGCCAGGCGTGCGGGTCGCGCCCGGGCTGATGGTGTTCACGCGGATCTGGCGATCCTTGAGGTCGAGAATCCAGTTGCGGGCAAACGAGCGCACCGCCGCCTTCGACGCCGAGTACACGCTGAACGCCGCCGTGCCCGCGCTGCCTGCCGTCGAACCCGTGAGAATCACCGATGCACCCTTGGCCAGCAACGGCAGCGCCTTTTGCACCGTGAACAGGACGCCCTTCACGTTGCGGTTGAAGGTGTCGTCGAAGTGCTCTCCGGTGATGTCGCCGAACGCCAGCATCGAGCCGCCACCGGCGTTGGCGAACAGCACGTCCAGACGGCCCTGTTCCTCCTTGATCTGCGCATACAGCGCGTCGAGTTCGTTCAGTTTCGTCGAATCGACGCGCACGCCGGTCGCCTGACCGCCGGCTTCGCGGATGCCCTTCACGGCGGCGTCGAGTTCGGCCTGACGGCGGCCAGTGACGTAGACGTGCGCGCCTTCGGCGGCGAAGCGCTGCGCGGTGGCGAGGCCGATGCCGCTGGTTGCGCCGGTGACGAGTGCAATCTTGTTGTCGAGTTTGCGTGCCATGGTATTGCTCCTTTCGGTTCGTTCAGTGGAAGTGGGTGTTCGGTGGTTCGGTGTTGCGTGCTGCGATGTGTGAAGAATATCGACGGCCCAGTCTTTTCGAAATAGAATTGATTGCAATCTAACGTTGCATAAATGCAAAGATGAGGGCAAATGGCGAAGCTGCCGGATTTCGAGGGACTCGCGATGTTCGCGAAGGTCGCGGAGGAGGGATCGTTCGCGGCTGCGGCACGTGCGATGGGGGTGTCGGTGGCGACGGTCTCGCGCGGTGTCGCGCGTCTGGAGGACCGGCTGGGCGCGCGGCTCTTTAACCGCACGTCGCGGCAGTTATCGCTGACCGAGTTCGGCAGGACGATCTGCGAGAAGGCCGGCGAGATTTACCGCCAGGCCGAGGAGGCCGAAAGCGCGGCGCGCGAAATGTCCATACAGCCGCGCGGGCTGGTGCGCCTGGCCGTGCCGATGTCGTTCGGGTTGCGCTGGGTCGCGCCGCTGCTGCCGGGTTTCTTCCGCGCCTATCCGGAAGTGTCGATTGACCTGCATCTGTCCGATGCGCCAGTCGATCTGGTCGCCGATGGGTTTGATGCGGCGCTGCGTATCGCCGCGTTGCCCGATTCGTCGCTGGTGGCGCGGCGGCTGTGTGCGGTGACGCAATACGTGGTGGCGTCGCCGGACTATCTGGCACGCGAAGGGCGGCCCACCCATCCGCGTGAACTGGCGGATCGGCCTTGTCTCTCGTACGCGTATCGCGCGCGTAGCGATGTCTGGCGTTTCACAAACGACGCGGGTGAGGAGGAGCCGGTGATGCCGTCCGGCCCACTGCGCGTGACGAATTCCGACGCGCTGTTGCCCACGCTGCTGGACGGCCTGGCGATTGCCGAACTGCCTGAATTCATCGCTGGCGAATATCTGGCCGATGGCCGCCTCGAAGCGATCCTCACCGACTGGTCGCTAACAAAGGGCGGCCTTTACTTCGTGACGCCATCGGCGCGTGCGCGGCCCGCGAAGGTGGCGGCACTCTCCGATTACTTCGCCGAGCATCTTTCCGATCCGACGTGGCGATGGCCGAAGCAACAATAAAGTGGCGCTTCATCATTGCATTTATGCAACGATAGATTTCAAACGATTCTATTTCGCAAATATCGTCCGATCCGTATTCTCCTTTCCACCGGCTGCACGACATCACGTCGCAAGCCGCTCAACCACGGATAAGGAGAATCACGATGAACACGCAAGCGCACCCGAACACGCCCGATACCGCAACCGTCGCCTTCCTCGACGCGCTCAACAGCGGCACGGGCCCGGCCATCGAAACGCTCACGCCCGCCGCAGCGCGCGAAGTCCTGGCAGGCGCGCAGCGCAGTGTGGACGTGGATGTCTCGGGCATCGACGTTACGCGCCGCACGATCGAGCAGGACGGTCTGAGCGTGCCGCTCGTCATCGTCAAGCCGCAGGATGCGCGCGGCGTGCTGCCCGTGTTCATGTTCTTCCACGGCGGCGGCTGGATTCTCGGCGATTACCCGACGCATGAGCGCCTCGTGCGTGACCTCGTGGTGCAGTCGGGCGCGGCGGCCGTATTTGTTGAATACACGCCTTCGCCCGAAGCGCGCTATCCGGTTGCGATCAACCAGGCCTACGCCGCAACGAAATGGGTCGCCGCGCATGGCGCGGAGATCGGCGTCGATGGTGCGCGGCTCGCGGTGGTGGGCAACAGCGTGGGCGGCAACATGGCCGCAGTCGTCAGCCAGATGGCGAAGGACCGTGAAGGCCCGGCGATCCGCTTCCAGGGCCTCATGTGGCCAGTAACGGACCACGTCTTCGACAACGCCTCATACGACGCTTTCGAAAACGGTTACTTCCTGAGCCGCGACATGATGAAGTGGTTCTGGAGCGCCTACATCACCGACGCGACCGACACAGGCGAGCGCAACCAGGGCTACGCATCGCCGCTGCGCGCCTCGCTCGACGAGTTGAAGGGCTTGCCGCCCGCGCTGATCCAGACGGCGCAGTTCGACGTGCTGCGCGACGAAGGCGAAGCCTACGGACATCGTCTCGATCAGGCGGGCAACGACGTGACGACGACGCAGTACAAAGGCACGATCCACGACTTCGGCCTGCTTAACGTGCTCGCCGCCGACGCCCCGACGCGCGCCGCCATGCAGCAGATGGCGAGCGCATTGAAGACGCGCCTGCAGTAAGGCGCACGCGTCAACCAACAAGCAGGAGTGCATTCGCGGTGGTCTGGTCCAGATGCCCTGAAGGCGGCAGAGGGCGCATGACTCACACCGCGAATGCCAGCCCATCGCTGCGCGGATCGTGTGCGCCACACGCTGTGCCTTCGGCATCGAGACAAATCACGCCGGCTTGCCCTGCAAGCGGACTCAACGGCTGCAATTCGGCGATTTCGTGCCCGCGCGCGGCCAGCGCGTCGAGCAGTGCGCGGCCTGCATGCGATTCGAGCTTGAGGTTGTCGTGGCTGTCCGAGAAGGTGCGCCCGAGCAAAAAGCGTGGCTGCGCCAGCGCCGTGAGCGGATCCATCCCATAGTCGATCAGCCGCGTGAGCAGCGCCGCGAGCGTCTGCGGCTGGCCGTCCGCGCCTTGCGTGCCATAGAGCAGGCGCGCGCGGCCATCCACGAGATACATGCCGGGATTGAGCGTATGGAACGGGCGTTTGCCCGGCGCGATGGTGTTGGGGTGAGGCTCGCTGCCCGGCGCGCGAAAAGCCGCGCCGCGGTTGTGCCAGAGGATGCCGGTGTCGCCTGCCATCGCGCCGCTGCCCCAGTCGTGGAAGATCGTCTGCAAGACGCTCACGGCGCGGCCCCGGGCGTCCGTCGCGGCGAGATAGACGGTGTCCCCTTCGCGAAAGCGATGCGGCCAGGGTAACGCGCGCTCGGGCGCGATACGCGCCGCACAGGCTGCGAGATGCGCGTCGCCTAGCAGCGTGTCCACGGGCACGTCGTGCGTATCGGGATCGGCGAGATGGCGGTCGCGGTCGATGAAAGCCTGCTTCACCGCCTCCACGAGCCGGTGGTAGTAATCGGCGCTGCCATGCGCGCAGTCGCGCAAGCCCAGCTTCGCGAGGATGCCCATGATCTGCAGCGTCGTCACGCCCTGGGTGGGTGGCGGCAGGGTGGCGAGCACGCCTTCGCCGTAGCGCAGCGTGAGCGGCGGCGCGATGCGCACACGCGTGGCCGCGAGGTCGTCGGCGGTGAGCGGCGAGCCCGCTTCGCGCAGGCCGTGTGCAATGCGCTGCGCCAGTGCGCCTTCGTAGAAGTCGCGCGGGCCGTTCGCTGCGAGCGTGCGCAGCGTGGCCGCAAGCGCGGGCTGGCGGAAAGTCGTGCCGATGGCCGGGATTGCGCCGCCCGGCAGGAAGGTCTCAGCGAAGCCGCGCCACACTTGAGCGTCGCCGTATTCGGACGCGCGGTAGGTGGACCAGAAGTGCTGCGAGCGCGACAGCGCGAAGCCGTCTTCCGCGAGTGCGATGGCGGGCGCAAGCAGCGTATCCCACGCTAGCGTGCCGCCCCAGCGTTCCCGGCTCGCGCGGTACGCGGCTTCCCACGCGGCGACGGTGGCGGCGCTCGTGAGCGCGGACGCGGGGCCTCGCACGGGAATCGCGCCGTCGAAAGCGGGCAATTCGCGCGCCGCCTGGCCGATGCCCGAGATCGATTCGACAGGCTGGCCGGGATTCGCCATCAGCCAGAAGCCGTCGCCGCCCAGACCCGTGAAATGCGGCATCGTCACGCACAGGGCCGCCGCCATGGCGATGGCGGCCTCGATGGCATTGCCGCCGCGTACGAGCACATCGCGGCCCGCTTCGCTGGCGAGCGCGTGTGGGCTCGTGACGAGACCGGCGCGGCCACGCGCGTTGGCGGTTGAAGTTTGCGTCCTGGTGTTCATCATCGTCGTCATGCGGTGACTTCGGCATCGGCGTGGCCGCCCAGGTAGGCGGCCGAAAGCCTCGCGTCGGCGGCCAGTTCCGCCGCCGTGCCGCTCGCGCTCACACGGCCCTCCTCCAGCACATAGCCACGGTCGGCGATCGCCAGCGCCATCGCCGCCATCTGGTCGACCAGCAGCATCGACAGCGATTCGCGGCGCAGGTCGTCGAGCGAGGCGAACAGTTCGGCGATGACCTTGGGCGCCAGGCCGAGCGAAGGCTCGTCGAGCAGCAGCACGCGCGGCTTCGACATCAACGCGCGCGCGATCGCCAGCATCTGCTGTTCGCCGCCGGAGAGCAGTCCGGCGCGGCGATGTTGCCGCTCGCGCAGACGAGGATAGCGCGCGAACATCGACTCGATGCGCGCCTCCAGCTCGCCGCGCGGCAGGCGCCCCGAGGGAAATGCGCCGAGTTTGAGGTTATCGAGCACCGAAAGTTCGGGGAAGACCTGGCGGCCTTCCGGCACGAGCACGACGCCGAGCGCGGCAATCTGCGCGGCGTCGAGGCGCGCGAGGTCGCGACCATCGAACGTCACGCCGCCGGCCACGGGGCGATGCAGGCCGGCGAGGGCGCGCATGAGTGTCGATTTGCCCGCGCCGTTCGCGCCGAGCAGCGCGACCAGTTCGCCTTCGCGCACCTGCACGCTCACGTCGTGCAGGACGGGCGCGGCGCCATAGCCTGCCGTTACGTTGCCCACGCCCAGCACTTCGCGCGTGGGCGCGCCTTCCCGCTGCATGGCGTGCGCTGGGCGCAGCGCATGCAGCGCGGCGTCGTTCGACGCGCCCAGATAGGCTTCGCGCACGGCGCTGTTGGCGCGAATCGCTGCGGGTTCGCCTTGCGCGAGAAAGCGCCCCGCGTCGATCACGACGATGCGATCCGATACGCCCATCACGAGCGACATGTCGTGCTCGACGAGCCCGACGGTCACCCCCGCCTCGGCGATGCGGCGCAGCAGCGCGCCCAGGCGCGCCTTGTCCTCGCTGGAGAGCCCCGCGGCGGGTTCGTCGAGCAGCAGCACGGCGGGGCGCGTGGCGAGCGCGCGCGCAATTTCGACGAGACGGCGATCGACGTGTGCGAGGTTGGCCGCTTCGATATCGGCGTCGCCGTGATAGCCGCAGGCGCGCAGCAGCGCGAGCGCCTGCGTGCGCGGCGCATCGCCTTGCATGCGGGCGGCGCCGAACAGCGCACCAAGACGGCCGCGCGTGAGCGCGAGTGTCACGTTGTCGAGCACCGACAGGCTGCCGAACAACTGCGAAGTCTGATACGTGCGCGCCACGCCGGCGCGCGCGCTTTCGAACGCATTGCCCGCAGCCAGTTGCACCGGGCCCAGTTTGCGCGTGCCGCTTTGTGGGCGATAGAAGCCCGAGAGCATGTTGAGCACTGTCGATTTGCCCGCGCCGTTCGGGCCGATCAGGCTCGTCACGCGCGCGGCGGGCAGCTCGAACGAAAGTTCGCTGACCGCCTTCACGCCGTCGAACGTCATCGACAGTTCGTGAGCAGCGAGCGAGCGGCGCGCATCGGCGGCGAGCGGTTCAAGCGTTGTATGGCCAGACATGTCCGGATCGCTCATCGTCGCGCCTGGCTGCGCGCCCGTCTGCGGAACCAGTCGACGCATGAGCGCAGCCGCCACACCGGCGACGCCATTGGGCGCGCTCCACAGCACCACGAGCAGCAGCACGCCAAAGCAAAGCAGACGCAGACTCTCGAGCCCGGCGAGGAATTCGGGCAGCAGGCCGACCACGGCCGCGCCCACGAGCGGCCCGGCCAGCGACCCCGCGCCGCCGATCATGACGACGAGCACGAAGAGGATCGACTGCGAAAACGAGAACATGCCGGGCGTCACCATGCCTTGCAGTGGCGCGAACAGCCCGCCCGCGAAACCGGCGAGCGCCGCCGAGAACGCGAACGCCACGGCTTTTACCACGAGCGCGTTCACGCCGATGGAGGCTGCCGCGGTTTCGCTGTCGCGCACCGCGCGCATGGCCGCGCCCCACGCGCCGCGCGCGACGAGGGCATAAAGCGCCAGCGCAACGCCAAGCAGGGCGAGCGCGATGAGGGCGACGGCGCGCTCGCCATCGGCGAATCCGCCGAGCGCCGGGCCGAACACGTTCATGATGCCGTTCTGGCCGCCGGTGAGATCGCCGCCTTCCACGGCGCTTTGCTCGACCACGAAGGCGAACGCGATCGTCACCATGGCGAGGCCGGGTCCGCGCACGCGCAGGGCGGTGAGCGCAAGCAGCGCACCGGCTACGGCGGCAACGCCTGCACCGAGCGCCCACGCGCTCCAGAAGTTCCAGCCGAACTGCGTGGTGAGGATAGCGACGGCATAGGCGCCGATCGCAAAGAACGCCGCGTGGCCGAACGACACCTGGCCCGTGAGTCCGAGCAGCAGATTAAGGCCCACGCCGCAAATGGCGAGCAAGGCCACGCCCGCAAGCACCACGACGAAATAGCTGTTGACGCTGCACGCGGCAAACGCGGCGGCGAGCAGCACGGCGGCCAGCGCCGCGCCTTGCCAGAGGCCGCGTGAGCGTGACCCGTTGATGCGCGGCGCAATCACTGCCGCGCGCGTGCCGAGGGAAAGTCGGGAATCGCTCATACCTTGCGCACCTCCGCGCGGCCGAAGAGGCCGTTGGGCCAGATCGCCAGCAAGACGATCAGGAGGCCGAAAGTAATGATCTGGGTATAGCTGGAGCCGAGCGTGGCCGTGATCATCGCTTCGGCGGCGCCAAACAGCAGCCCCGCGATCATCACGCCCCACGCACTGGACAGCCCGCCAAGAATCGCCACCGCGAAAGCCTTGAGGCCGAACACGGTGCCCATATCCGACTGAACGTTGAAAAGCGGCGCGATCATCACGCCCGCAATGCCCGCGAGCAGCGCGGAAACCGCGAATGCAGCCGCTATGGTGCGCTGGATCGGAATGCCCATCAGGCGCGCGGCATCGCGGTTCTGCACCACGGCGAGCATCGCCACGCCCCAGCGCGAGCGGCGCAGCACGTAATGCAGCACGCCGGCGAGCAGCAAGCCGACCACGGGAATCACGAGTTGCAGCGGATACACGCCAAGCCCCGCGCCGCCGATGTGCAGCGACGTTTGCGCGAGCGGCGAGGGCAGGCTGCGCGGTTCGGTGCCGAAGGTCAGCATGACGACATTGTCGAGCACGATGCCGAGCGCCACGGTTGCCATGAGCCACGCATTCGAGCCGCGCCGCGCGAAGGGACGCACAGCCAGACGCTCGACGACGAGCCCGTAGAGCGCGCACACGGCCAGCGCCAGCACGATGGCAAGCGGCATGGGCCAGCCGAGCGTCTGCGCGAAGGTGTAGGCGAGCACTGCGCCCAGCATCATCGAGCTGCCCTGCGCGAAGTTGACCGTCGCGCTAACCGCGAACGTCAGATGAAAGCCGAGCGCCATGAGCCCGTACATGCTGCCGAGGCCAAGGCCCGCGACCAGCGCCGATATCCATTGCATGAGTGAATCTCCGGGAGCCTGTGCTTTACTTCGACGCCATCTGGCCGCCCGCGGCGCTCACCGGCACGATGCGGTTGTCGATGAATTGCGCCCATACGTAGTCGCTAGCGCTGAGCGCGTCGGGCTGCTGCTCGCTGAACGGATGCACATAGGTTTTGATCAGGCCGTCGTAATGGTCGATTGCATAGTAACCCTTACGAATTGCGTCGCCGTCGGTGGAACCGGCCTTGTCGATGGCGAGTGCCCTCAGATGCATCGCATCGTAGGCGCTGGCCACGCCCACGGCGGGCGTAATGTCGTCGGCGCTCTTGATGTCGGGATACTTCGCCTTGAGTTCGGCCACCACGCGCGTGCTCACCGGCGTGTTCGCGCCGAAGAAGCTATACGTCTGCACGAAATGGACGTTTTTTGCGTAGGGTCCCGCGAGCTCCGTGAAGCGCCCGCCCGCAGGGCCCCAGTGCGAAACGATCGGCACCTTCCAGCCCATGCGGTCGAGCGACTTCACGACCTGCGCCGAAGGCCCGACGTTGCCGACCATCAGCAAGGTATCGGCGCCCGCGGCTTTCAGTCGGCCCAGTTGCGGCGTGACGTCCACATCGGTGGCCTCGATTTTTTCAATGCCGGCCGGCTTCATGCCCTTCGCGGCGAGCGCCGCGACGATGCCTTTCTCGTTCGACTGGCCCCACGGATTGTTGACGAGCACAAGGCCCATCTTCTTCGCGCCGAATGCTTGCTGTGCGTGCGCGACCATCGCCACGTCCACCAGTTCGTCGACGGCGGAGACGCGGAACGCGAAGTTCGGCTTTGCGCCGTTGTGCGTGATCTGCGTGCCTGCGGCCCACGGATCCATGAAAGGCACTTTCTCGTGATTGGCCAGCGGCACGATCGCCATGGAAACCGGCGTGTCGAGCCCGCCGAACAGCACCGCCACCTTGTCCTTGTAGATCAGCTCGCGCGCGGCCAGCACGCCCTTGGCGGGATTGCCTTCATCGTCGCGACGCACGAGTTCGAGCTTGCGTCCGCCGAGCACGCCGCCGCTCGCGTTGATCTCGTCGATGGCGATGGTCATGCCGCGCGTGAGCGCTTCGCCCGCGCGCGCCGACTGGCCCGAGAGCGCGGTGACGAGGCCGATCTTGATGGTGTCGGCGGCGTAAGCGACGCCGCACGACAGCGCAGCCGCAGTGAGCGCAATGGCGACGGCGCTGGTCTTGAACCACTGGCGGCGCGGCGTTGAATCGGGGCGGACGGCCTTGACGGTGACGTGGCGTAGCGGCATGAGAAGGTTCTCCAGTGAGTTTGACGGGCGCGTGCCGAAGCCGCGGATGTGTCGCTTCACGCAAGACCTATGCCATTTCGTTCGCGATCGATGGATATTTCATGCGACACCAGCAACGACAATGTGCGAACGATATGGAACGCCAATTGCATACGATCCTGGTAACAGATGGTTAACCATTTGCGTTGCGCCAAATCGGTTCGCCCGCGCACAACGGCGGTGCGGATAGCGCGATGAATGGCACCACGTTATGGCGACAAAGCGGTGCACACCGCCGCCGGTCTTCAATTGAGGCCACAAACTGCACACATAGAGATGGACACAATGACGACAACCTTCATGGACGCTGCGCTGATCGATGCGGGCACAACCATGCGCGACGACCCGCGTTTCGGCGCGCTGCCAACGCATGGACGCTTCGACTATCGGCCGATCGTCGCGCGCGATTCGTATTGCTGGCCCAACGGCGCACGCCTCGCGGTTTATCTCGGCTTCAATCTGGAGCACTTTGCGTTTGGGGAAGGGCTGGGCGCGAATCTCGGCCCGCTTTCGCCGCAGCCCGACGTGCTCAACTACAGTTGGCGTGAATACGGCAACCGCGTGGGCGCGTGGCGCTGTCTCGATCTGTTCGACGAT
>NZ_DASZJJ010000332.1:0-46862 GCF_035948235.1 Paraburkholderia sp.
TGATGCCATTGGCTTCGAGCGCGGCGCGGATCGCCCATGAGGCTTCAGTAAGCGATTCAACGTTGGCGAATTCGAGTTGCTGGCCGTGATCCGCCACGAGAAAGAACCAGTTGCCGCCCCAGGCAATATCGCCATGCACGCGGCCAAGCCCCGGCACATCGAGCGCCACGTTCTCGCGATAACGGTATGCGGGCACATTGCGCACGGTCACGCTATGGTCGGCATGCAGTTCGGCTTCGACAACGCCCACGGGCGTTTCGATGCGATGCACGCCCGGCGCGATACGCCCCATATGGGCGAGCGACACGATCAGCCCGATCGTGCCATGCCCGCACATGCCGAGAAAACCGACGTTATTGAAGAAGATCACGCCCGCCGAACAGGTGCTGTCGTGCGGCTCGCAGAGCAGCGCGCCGACCATCACATCCGAGCCGCGCGGCTCGTTGACCACGCCTGCGCGCACGTGATCGAAATCGCGGCGGAAAATGTCGAGCCGCTCGGCGAGCGGGCCACGGCCCAGATCGGGGCCGCCTTCAACGACGAGCCGCGTGGGCTCGCCGCCGGTATGGGAGTCGATGACGGTTATGGTGTTCATGTCGACAATCGTAGGCATCGCCCGCCTGGCCGTCTTGCTCGAACGCCCCGTGCGCGATGACGATTTCTGCATAACGGACGAGCGGGCAAACGGCGCGGCGAACGACAAAATGAAGCGCCCGGCGAGCGTGAATGATGCGGACCATTCACGGCGTGCGCCGGGCGAATTAGAGGACGTCGAAGGTTTTGCCGCTGTCTTACTTCGTCCCGACCGTTTGCAACGGCTTCCATGCGCCGTTGACGACCTTGTAGACCGTCACGCCGCCGTACTTGAGGTCGCCATACTGATCGTAGGACAGCTCGCTGGTCGTGACGCCCTTCATGTTGGTCGCCTTGAGCGCGGCGAGAAAGACATGGGGATCGGTCGAGTCGGCTTTCTTCATGGCGTTGAACACCGCCATCGTGCCGTCGTAGGCATAAGGCGCGTACAGCTCGACGGGCTGGTTGAAGCGCCTGGCGTAACGCTCGCCAAATGCCTTGCCACCGGGCATCTGCGCAAGCGGGCTACCCTCGGATGCGGCCAGCGTGCCTTCCGACGCGTCGCCCGCCACCTTGATGAGGTTGTCGGACTGCAGCATGTCCGGGCCGATCAGCACCGACTTGATCGCCAGCGAGCGCATTTGCTTGAGCATTGGCGCGGCCTGGGTGTCGGCGCCGCCGTAAAAGACCGCATCGGGATTCACGGCCTTGATCTTGGTGAGAATCGCGCGGAAATCCACCGCCTTGTCGCTCGTGTATTCCTCGTCGACCACCGTTGCGCCCGCGGCTTTGGCGGCCTTGGCGAATTCTTCCGCCACGCCTTGCCCATAGGCCGTGCGGTCGTCGACGATCGCAAAACGTTTGAACTTGAGGCCCTTGACGGCGTAATCGCCGAGCACGCCGCCAAGCTGTGTATCCGAAGTCAGCAGGCGGAACGTCGTGGGAAGGCCCAGGCGCGTGTACGTCGGCGACGTCGCCATCGCGATTTCGGGCGTGCCCGCCTTCGCGTAGATCGGCGCGGCCGGGATGCTCGTACCCGAGTTGTAGTGGCCGATCACCGCAACCACGCCGTCGTCCACCAGCTTTTGTGCGACCGTCGTGCCCGTGCGCGGATCGGCCTGGTCGTCCTGGGCGTCGAGCACGAAGTGCACGGGCTTGCCGCCGATAACCGGGTTGGTGCCGTTCATGTCCTCGATCGCGAGTTGCACGCCGCTGCGGAAATCCGCACCGTAATGCGCCTGGCCGCCGGTGAGGGGCGCGGCAAAGCCGATCTTGATCTCGACCGGCGAAGCGGCGGCATAGGAGCATGGTGCAGCGGCCATGGCAACGCCCAAAGCCAATGCGGTGGAGATGGCCGTCCTCTGAAATTGCATTATTCGTGCTCCTTGATAGTTGATTACCCCGTTACCCGCGTCCTGATGGATCATCCGGGCATTCGCCGCTAGCTTGTCCGGCGTGGCCGGTGGTGGGCTGGAAGCAATATAAGTTTTCAAAAATCGCCCAGTCTTGCGGGAAATCGACAGCGGAAATGCAGAAATCGGCATAGTCATCGTGCACCGCTGAATGCGATTTGCGGGTATACGCGTAACAAGGCGCGTGTCCATGTCGTTTTAAGCGTCTCCATACGAAAAAAGCGCCCAATGGGCGCTTTCTCGTGCTGCGACTCTGCCGGTACTCAAACTTCAGGCATTCACTTCCTTCGACCAGCTGGCGTACCAGTTGCGGAACAGTTCGTACTGGGTTTGGGCGTAACGGCGCTGCGCTTCGCTCAGCGCATCGGTTTCGTTGAAATGGAGCGTATATTCCTTGTCGCCGTTGAGCACCATCAGGTACTTGTAGTACAGCACCAGGTCGGTGCCTTCGTCGAACGACGACAGCACCGCGAGCGCCGCTTCCAGCTCGCGCGCCTGGCGACGCGCCGTTACATCGCCCTTGACGGCCTTGCGGCACAACTCCACCAGGTGAAGCACTTCACGCGGCAACGCATTGCCGATGCCGGTGATCGCCCCCGTCGCGCCGCAATTGACGAAGCCATGGAACACCTGCGTGTCGACGCCGGCCATCAACGTGACGCTGTCGTCCTGGCTGGTGATGTGCTCGGCGGCATAACGCATATCCGCTGCGCCGCCAAACTCCTTGAAGCCGATCAGATTGGGATACTTCGCGCGCAATTCGAAGAACAGATCGGCGCGCGTGGCAAAGCCATAGTACGGGCTGTTGTAGATGACCGCTGGCAGTGCCGGAGCGGCTTCAAGAATCGCGGAGAAGTGCGCCTTCTGCGCCGCCGGCGACGCACCGCGCGACAGCACGCGCGGAATCACCATCAGGCCGTGAGCGCCTACCTTGGCCGCGTGCGCGGCATGAGCAACCGCTTCCTTCGAGTTGACCGCGCCGGTGCCGACGATCGTCGGCACGCCTGCTGCAACCAGCCGCGCCACCCCTTCCTGACGTTGCGCTTCGGTCAGCAGCGGCCAGTCGCCCATCGAGCCGCAGTAAACGACCGCCGACATGCCGAGATCGACCAGCTCGCGGCCCTTTGCGACGAGTGCGTCGAAATCGGGCGTACGCGCTGCCGTGCACGGTGTCATGAGGGCGGGAATCGTACCCGTGAAGATGTTGTTGCTCATGAAGTTTCCTTTGGACCCTGAAAAAATTGGAGGCTGCGTTTCGAACCATGACTGCGCAGAACACGTCCTGCCGTCGCGGGCTGCGCGCCGTTCCGGAGTCGATCGCAGTGACCGTGTTCGTGCCGATAATCGTAGGCAACGCGCGCCGGGCCGTCTTGTTCCCGTGGCCCGGCTAGCATGACGATTTCCGCACAGTGGTTCTCGCGGCAGCGCCCGATTACGGGTCCATCGTCAGGATGATTTTCCCCACGTTCGCCGACGATTCCATGCGCCGGTGAGCGTCTGCGGCGCGCGCGAGTGAAAACGTACTGTCGACCACCGGCTCAAGGCGCCGTCCGCCCGAAAAGCGATTGAGCCAGTGCTCGCGAAAACGTTGGACCATGGCGTGCTTTTCGGCCTGGGTGCGCGATTTCATGACCGTGCCAATAATCTGGATGTGGCGATAAAGAATGGCCTCCAGCTCGACACTCACCTGCCCGCCTCCGCCAAGAATGCCGACCTGCACCAGCCGGCCGCCATTCGCAAGCGACGCGATATTGCGCGCGAAATACGGCGCGCCCACGAAGTCGATCACCACATCGACGCCTTTTCCCCCAGTCCTTTTAGCCACGACATCGGCAAAATCCTGTGTGCGATAGTCGATGGCATGGTCGGCGCCCAGTTGAACCACGCGTTCGAGCTTCGACGCCTCGGCGGTTGCGAACACCGTCGCACCGGTTGCATAAGCCAACTGGACCGCAGCGGAACCTACGCCGCCAGCGGCTGCGTGAATCAGCACGGAATCACCTTGCTTGAGCCTGCCGAGATGCATCAGCGCTTCGTGCGCCGTGACGAACACTTCGGGGATGGCTGCCGCGTGCACATAGTCGAGCTGCGGCGGAATCGGCATCGCCATGCGCCAGTCGATGCGTGCGAGTTCGGCGTAGGCACCGCCGCCCACTACGCCCATCACGCGGTCGCCAACTTGATAGCCTTCGACCGACGCGCCGGTTTCGATTACCTCGCCCGCGATTTCCAGCCCCATGAGGGTCGAGTCGCCGAAATTCGGCCTGCCGTAGCCGCCGCGGCGATGCGTAAGATCGGCGCGATTGACGCCCGCAGCGTGCACGCGCACCAGAAGATCATCGGGGCGCACTTCCGGGTCGGGAACATTGGCAATCTTGAGTACATCGGCGTCGCCGAATTCGTTGAATGTGATGGCTTGCATGATCAGGTGTCCTGTTTTGTCAGATCTGGCTGATGAACTTGCTGGTGAGATAGAACTCGATGCCTTCCGCGCCGCCTTCGGAGCCGATTCCGCTTTCCTTGATACCTCCGAAGGGCAATTCGGTGGCGACAATGCGGTACTGGTTAATGCCGATCATGCCGGCCTCCAGCCCGTCGGCCACGTCGATGGCAGTACGCGCGTCGTTCGTGAACGCGTAGGCAGACAGTCCATAGGGCAAGCGGTTTGCCTCGGCGAGACCATCGCTCAGGTTGTCGAAGCGCATCAGCACCGCGATCGGCCCGAACGGTTCCTCGTGCATCACGCGGGCGTCCATCGGCACGTCGGCGAGCACGGTCGGCTCGAAGAAGTAGCCGTCTGCGGCGATGCGCTTGCCGCCGGCCAGCACCTTCGCGCCGTGCGCCACGGCATCCGCGACCAGTTCTTCCATCTTGGCAATCTGGCGCGGATTCGCGAGCGGGCCAACTTGCGTGCCTGGCTGCATACCGTCGCCGATCTTGAGCGCGCTGGCGGCGCGCACAAAATGGTCGGCGAATTCGTCGTAGACCTCGCGTTGAATCAGGAAGCGGGTCGATGAGATGCACACCTGGCCGGTGCCGCGAAAGCGATTCGCTGCGCCTTCGACAGCGGCCTTTTCGACATCCGCGTCCTTGAAAACCAGCACGGGGCCGTGGCCGCCCAGTTCGAGCGTAATCGGCTTGACGCCCTCGGCGGCGCGCGCGGCGAGCAGGCGGCCGATGGGCACCGAACCGGTGAACGTCACCTTGCGAATGACTGGCGAGGCAATCAGCGTCTTCGACACTTCGTCGGGCACGCCGAACACCACCTGCAGCACGCCTTTGGGCAGACCCGCATCGTCCAGCGCGCGGGCAAGCGCGAGCGCCGTGGCGGGGCTTTCCTCGCCCGGTTTGATAATGACGCTGCAACCTGCTGCCAGCGCAGCGGAGAGCTTGCGGGCCGGCGTGATGGCCGGGAAATTCCACGGCGTGAAAGCGGCGACCGGTCCGATGGCCTGCTTCTTCACCAACTGCTGCACGCCGGGGCGATTGGACGGCACGACGCGGCCGTCGATACGACGCGCTTCCTCGGCGAACCACTCGAAGTATTCCGCCGCGCGCAGCACTTCATCGCGGCTTTCGGCCAGCGGCTTGCCCTCTTCCAGCGTCAGCAGTTGCGCGATGTGCTCCGCGCGCTCGCGAATCAGGTTCGCGCCGCCCTTGAGAATGCGGGCGCGCTCAGCCGGCACCGTGTTGCGCCATACGTTGAAGGCGCGCTGGGTCGCTTTTAAAGCGCGGTCGAGATCCGCTTGCGTTGCCAGCGGGACCCGGCCCAGCTCCTGCAGCGTAGCGGGATTGACGACCGGCGCGCTATCGCGCTCGCTGGCCGCAATCCATTCGCCATCGATGAAAAGATAAAGTGAGTCGTAATGAGCATTCATGTTCGCCTATCCCAGATAGTTAGCAATTCGAATTAATAGACATTGATGCGCGGCCTTCCGATTGCGCTTCGATCGACGTTATCGGATCAAGGTCTGCGCTCAGTGCCTGTCTACGGAATGCAGTCTATGCGGGAAGCGCGGCTGGTTTTAGCCGGGGCAGAAAGAATGAATCTTTCCGTGAGAGGGAAAATCCGGGTGCGAGAGCCGGCCAGGCTTAGCGACAGCGAAATCGGCGCTCGCCTATGATGGCTGGGGCTTCGAGATAGAAATTCAGACGAAAGGAACGGATGGGATGGACAAGTTATATAACATGTCGGTGTTTGCGAAAGTCGTCGAAATGGGCAGTTTCACGGCCGTCGCGAACCACCTCGAAACGACGGTCGGCAACATCTCGCGCGCCGTTTCGGTGCTCGAGGAGTCGCTCGACACGCGGCTCATGCAGCGCTCCACGCGCCGCCTGGTCATCACCGACGCGGGGCGGCGGTTCTATGACCGCTGCGTGGCCATCCTGACCGACGTGGAACATGCCGAAGCCGAGGCGCGCGACGCCCTGCTCGAACCGCGCGGCACGCTGCGGGTGCATTCGGTGCCGGGGCTTGGACGCAAGCTCGTGACGCGCGCGGTGATGGCGTACCGCGAGACCTATCCGGATGTCTCGGTCGATCTGCTGCTGTCCCAGCGCATGCCCAATCTGCTCGAAGAACAACTGGACGTCGGCGTCGTGATTACGCGCACGCTGCCCGACTCTGCGTATGTGAGCCAGAAGATCGGCGTGAGTCATTGCATTCTTGCGGCGGCGCCGGCTTACCTGGCCCGGCGCGCAGCGCCACAATGCCCGGAAGACCTCATCGACCACTCGTGTGTGCTGCTCGGCACCGTGGATTACGCACCGGACGAGTGGCATCTGGAGAGCGTCAGCGGGAGCGCCAATGAAAACGCCACGTTTCGCCCCACCGGATCGCATTTCAGCGTCAACGACATGGACTCGATGGCGCAGGCGCTGCGCGACGGCGCCGGTATTGGCCTGCTCGCAGCATTCTCGGCGATAGACGATCTGCGCAGCGGCGCGCTCGTTCGTGTGCTGCCGCAATACCACACGCAGGTGCGCAACGTGTACGCCGTCTACCCGTCGCGTCAATTCGTCGATGCGAAAATCAAGCGCTTCGTCGAGGCATTGAAAACGCACGTAGGCGAGCATCTAGACGCCTACGCCAGAGAACTGGAAATCGAGGCGGGTACCGCGACGCCCGCCGGTCGCTAAGGGAGGCCGGTGGAGATTACGGCACCCGCACCACCGGCTTGCCGCTGAAATTGCGCTGCCGCAGATCGTCTAGCAGTTGCGCCAGCGCCTCGAACGGTCGCACGATGCGCGTCGGCGGCTGAAGCCGCTCATGGGCGACGGCCGCCAGCATCTGCTCGCCCGCCGTGCGCAGCCCCGTCCACGCGTCATCGTCGCCTTGCTGGTGCAGCGCGCCCAAGGCAACCTCGTGCATCGACAAGGTCAGGCCAAACGGATCGCACGGCCACTGTGGCACGCGGTCCTGAATGCAGACGAGATGCCCATTGGCGCGCAACGCAGCCGCCATGCGTGCGGCGTGAGTGCCGCTGACCGAATCGATGACCGCGAAGTAGCGGCGTCCACCTGTCCACGCATCGCCCTCGGCCAGCGGACCGTCGATGCAATCCGCAGCGCCCAGCGCAAGCAGCCGGTCGCGATGTCGGGCATTGGCCATTGCCGTCACCACGAAGCCGCGCGCCGCCGCCAGTTGCACCAGGTACTGGCCCACCGCGCCGCCCGCGCCGGCGACCAGCAGCGGCTGCCCCGGCTTGAGCGGCACCTTTTCGATCGCCAGCCACGCGGTCAGCGCCGGACAGGGAAAGCTCGCCGCCGTGTCGTAATCGAGCGCATCGGGCAAGCGCAATAGCGCGCGGACATCCACCACCGTGTGCTCCGCGAAACTGCCGTCGCGATGCAGGCTGGTGTGCCAGGCCACGCGGCGGCCCAGCCAGTCGGCCGACACGCCATCACCGAGCGCCGCCACCTCACCCGCGCCATCGACGCCCGGCACATGGCCCGGCTGCCAGTTCACCAGCGCGCCGCCCAGCACCTTCCAGTCGACCGGGTTCAATCCGATTGCCACATTACGCACCAGCACCTGACCCGCTGCTGGCACCGGCATCGGCACATGGCGCAGTTTCAGGTCCAGCGGCGCAGCACTGCCGTGCCAGATCCAGGCGCGATGCTCGGCGCGCGGCGTTGCCTGCACATCTGACGTAGTCACGATTGATAGGCCCCCGCCGAGTACGTCAGCTCGTAGCTATGGCTGTAAATCTCGACGATATTGCCGAACGGGTCTTCCATGTAGACCATGCGGTACGGCTTCTCGCCGGGGAAGTACTCGCGCACCGGCATGCGCTGCTTGCCGCCCGCCGCGACGATCTTCGCCGCCAGGCCTTCCACGTCCGGGTCCTGAACGCAGAAATGGAAAACGCCGGTTTTCCAGTATTCGAAGTTGTTGTCGGGCTTCTGCGCGTTGCGGAATTCGAAGATCTCCACGCCGATGCGGTCGCCCGTGGACAGATGGGCGATACGGAACGATCCCCAGCCCGCGCCGAATACATCGGTGCACATCACGCCGATCGCGCTGTCGTCCTCGGTGATGGTGGTCGGCGGCATGATCAGATACCAGCCCATGACTTCGCTGTAGAAGCGCACGGCGGCATCCAGGTCGGTCACGGACAGGCCGATATGGGAAAAACTGCGCGGATACGGGCGGGGATGGTTTTGCGACATGGGGAACACTCCGTTGGATTCGATTCCTCAAGGGTAGCGCCGCTCAAACCAAACATGCTCTAATGCTTCCTTATCTATTCGATAAGATTTCGTTATGCTCAATCCGCAATGGTTACGCTCCTTCGCTGCGGTGGCGGAATTGGGCGGCTTCACGCGCGCGGCGCGGCATCTGGGGCTCACGCAGGCGGCGGTCAGCCAGCATATGCAGCACCTCGAGGCCGAACTGGGTCCGCTCCTGATCCGGCGCGGCCGCCAGCTCGAATTGATGCCGGCCGGCGTCGCGCTGCTGGCCTACTGCGGTGAAATCGAGCAGGCGCACAGGCGCCTGCAGTTGCAGCTATCCGACACCACGCTCGACAGCGGCGAAGTCAGCCTCATCACGCCGGGCAGCGTCGGCCTGGCGCTTTATCCGCTGTTGCTGGACCTGCAGCAGGCGCACCCGGGTCTGGTGATTCGCCATCGCTTCGCGCCCGATTCCGAAACGCGCGAGGCCGTGCTCGACAAGCGCTACGAACTGGGCCTCGTCACCTTGCGGCCCGACGATCCGCGCCTCGCCGCCGAACCGTTCGCAGAAGAACCGCTGGAACTGGTGGTTCCCGCCGGCGAGCAGGTCAATGGCTGGGCGGATCTCGAACGGCTCGGCTTTATCGATCACCCCGATGGCCGGGCCATGGCCACGCGTCTTCTGTCGCGTCATTTCCCCGGCAATCCGGGTTTGAGCACGCTGCCGCTGCGCGGCTTCAGCAACCAGATTTCGCTGATTCTCGCGCCGGTCGCTCGCGGCCTGGGCTTCACGGTGATTCCCCGTCACGCGCGCGAGGCATTCGTCGATGCGCACGCAATTCGCGTGATCGAATGCGCAACACCGGTCGTCGATACCTTGTGGCTCGTCCATCGTTCGGAATGGCCGCTGTCCTCCCGCGCGGCGTGGGTGCTTAAACAGATTCGCGAGCGGCTGACGATCGGGCCCGCGCGTCGAAGCTGACAAGACGCCGCGCCCTCAGAACTTGTGCACCAGACCGACGCCGATGCCGCGCGTGTCGGTGCCAGGCGTGAGCGCGAGGCCCGAATAAGCCGTGCCGGCCAGCGTATAAGCCGCCTGATTGCGGTTCTGGATAAAACCCGCGGCAGTATAAAGCTCAGTGGCCTTGGACAGCGAATATTCATAAAGCAAGCCAATTTCCTGCGCGTTGTTGCCTTTTCCGGTGCGGTCGTGCAGGTAACCGTACATCACCGAAAGCATGGCGGCTGGCGAAAACTCATAGGAGTCCGATATCTGGTAGACGTCGTGCTGCATGTATTTGGGCGTATTGGTCAGGTTTTCCGTGTGATACGCCAACCAGATGCGGTTGGCGCCAATCCCGTATGAGGCGCCTGCGTTGAATACGCTAAAGACCGCGCCAGGACCGGCGGCCGCCCCACCCGCCAGCGTATAGCTGCCGCCCGCCCCGACGCCCGGTTCGTCGCCGCGTTCGTAGCCGGCCGCCGCCTTCAACGGCCCGTTGGAGTATTGGACAACGACGTTGTAAAACCCGATGCCATTACCCGTGCCGGCACTCGAATCGCGTAATGCCACCATAAATTTCGCAGCAAGACCCGCGTAGGTTGGCGTGTAATACGAGATCCCATTATTCGCGCGGATAATCAGCCCGTTGAAATTATTCATGGGCGACGCGATGCTTTTGACCCACGACGGGTCCATGGCCGCCTGAAGCACATCGTATTGCGGCGAGTTTTGCAGGCCAAAGCGGACTTCACCGAAGCCACCGGACAAGCCAACATAGGCAAGACGATTAAAGGCATCGGCCGGGTTCGTCGCCACACCCGTCTGGCCGGAAAAGGCCTGCTCCAACTGGAAATTGACATGAATGCCGCCACCGATATCCTCGCTGCCCTTAAATCCGTAGCGAGTGGCGAACAGGCCGCCAGGCACCGCACGAACCGCCGAATTGCCTCCGCCTGAACTTTGATAGACAAGTCCATTGTCAAGCACGCCATAGAGCGTAATCGACGACTGCGCTAAAACAGGAAATGAAGCGACGCTGGACAGCACCGCACCTGATGCGAGAGTGATCAATTTTTTCAAGCTGCATCTCCGTCTTTATCCGCATCGGCATAGCGACGCTTTTATAATTGATCGATTATTAATTCGCATATCTAATCAACTATCGATCTATCGATTCGAAAACCGCTAGACGTCACGGTTTTACGGCGAGAAGAGCAGCAAGATTAATGTCGCGACTGGCCATCGGTCCATGGATAAAACTTAGATTGGATGGCATTTTTTGTGATTCAGCCGAAGGGGTAAACCAGTATCGACTTTATGATCGGCGCGCAATTGCGCAATTCGCCGAAGTCCAGCGCGGCAATTCAAAATCGCGAACGACCGTTTTTATTCCGGGAATGGATTGTGCCGGATAGCGTTCGATGCGCTGGATTGCGCCGGGCCGTGGAGACCCGGAATCGACTATCGGTATTGTTCGGTTACTGCGATTCGTATCAGGATGCCGCCGCCACGCCGCGAACGAAATGATGCTCCAGCCGCGTGCGCAACACGCCATCAAGCGCGGCAAGCCGCTGGCGCAGTCGGATCGCCTGGCCTTCCGGCATCTCGCCTAGCGCGATTCTTTGCTCGAGCACGCCGCCGCAGCGGCTGACATTCCAACGGTCCGCCACAATGGTTTCACCTTCAAGCACGGCTGCCGCCGCCGAAACAATCTGCGGATTCAACTGCGATACGACATGAACCGTATGCGTCAAGGCGACGCCGGGAAGGACGTGGGACCAGTCGTTACAGACGGTCTGGGGATCGATAGAGGTCGCTTGGCACATGGTGGCTCCGGATACAGGGTTGATCGAACCGGTGCCAGCCAGACGGCTCCCGCTTCGTTGCCGTCAATCGGCCGCATCGCCTCAAGGGCTTCCACCTTGCCCGGGCAGGCAGGTTGGCGTCGGACACTCCGACTCTGGATGCATATTTTGGTATAACGTTCGCTATTCCGAACTGAAATCCATTATACCGAAATATCGTCGCCAGACAAGACGTCTGTGCGAGCCGCCACACCGAAGCGGCCGCGACGTTACGAAAACCTCGGCCGAATGGCCAGGGCCGTCAAGATCGCCCTCATTCTCGGAATTTCCTCATATGTCCGCATTCGCTCGTGCGCTTCAATAGAGTCGCTGATCAACCAAACGGGAGAAAACTGTCATGAGGAAAATCTTCATCGTTGTTGCGCTCATCATTGCATCGATCGCTTCAATTACTTCGATCGCCGTCTATGCGCAAGGCACGCTGCAGTTGAGCGAACTGCGCGGCGTGGTCGACCCGGGCGGGGTCACGGGCTATATCAGCGGGATTGCGACCAACACATCCGGCGTGCGCATCGACGAGGCCACCATCACGATCAATCTGCTCAATGCCCGTGGCGAGATCCTGGGCACCACGTCGGCAAGCGGCGCCGCCATCGCGCCGGGCCAGCACTGGCGCTTCCGCGCACCCACGTCGATGCCCTACGACCAGTCGGCTGTGGCAATGGTCAAGACGTCCTGACCGCAATAGCGGATATCCGCGGATTTACGTGTGTCGCCCGGCGCATCTGCAAGCGCTCAACCGGCACTGGGCGCTCCCGGCTTGCCCTGCGCCACCAGCCGCAGGAACGCCCGCACGGCCGGCGCTCGTTCGTGCTTGCGATAGACCAGCGCCAGTTCCGACGTAATCGGCTTGCCCGCAATGGGCCGATAAACAATGCCTGGCAGCGTTACGCATCCCGCCAGGGCATCGGGGATCACACCCACCCAGCCGTTCACCGAGACACAGGCGAGCACCGCCAGCAAGCCGCCCGGACGCGCCGCGATGCGCGGCACGAAGCGGCCGCGACGCGCGAGTTCGAGCGTGCCGAAGTCCTGTTCCGGCACCGCGAAGCTGGCTTCGGCAAGATCGGCTGCGCGCAGCGTCGCGCTCTCGGCAAACACCGATCCAGCGGGCACCGCGGCCACGAAAGCGTCGCGTTGCACGGTGGCCAGACGCAAGGAATCGGGCAGCGCGAGCGGCGGGCGCACGTAAGCGATATCGAGCAAGCCGGCTTCCAGACGTCGCCCCACATCGTCCATCGCGACCTCGGTCAGGCTCACTTCCACACGCGGCCATGCGGCACGGAATTCGCCAATCGAGCGTTGCAGCGCACCTGAATACACCGCCGACGACACATAGCCCGCCACGATGCGCCCCGCCTCGCCACGCGCGGCCAGTGCTGCGAGTTCCTCGCCACGCTGCAGATGTTCGAGCGCCGCCGCCGCTTCCGGCAGATAGGCTTCGCCCGCCGCCGTCAGCGAAACCGCGCTACGCGAGCGATGGAACAGCCTCGCACCCAGATGCCGCTCGGCTTCCTGGATATGCCGCGTGAGCGCGGGCGGCGCCATATCCAGTTCTTCGGCGGCGCGCGCGAAATGCAGGTGACGCGCCACGCTCAGGAACGCCCGCAGGTGACGCAGTTCGATACGGCTCATGATTGATAGTTTTGCGAAGCAAATCGCTATTTTATGGCAATGACTCACAACCGTCGATGATGCGACGATGCGGGCTTCCTCTCGTGTTGCCCCGCTACCTGCCGATCCCATGTCCGAACCTTCCGTTTCCAGCGCGAGCGTCGCTGCCGCCCCGCCCGACGCGAGCTTTTCGCAGCGCCATCCGCATATCACGCTCACGCTCGCCTCCGCGACCTGCGCCGTGATCGTGCTCGACACCAATGTCGTCGCCGTTTCGCTGCCCTCGATCGCGCACGCCTTCCACGCGAGCTTCGCGCAGATCGAGTGGGTCGTGAGCGCCTACATGACCGCCTTCGCGGCCTGCCTGCTGCCTGCGGGTGCGCTCGCCGACCGCTTTGGCCGACGCCGCACGCTGCTGGGCGGCCTCGTGCTGTTCGCGCTGGCCTCGTTCGCCTGCGGTGCTGCGCCCACGGCTGCCGCGCTGATTGCGGCGCGCGCCGTCAAGGGCGTGGGCGCGGCGCTGCTGCTTACGGCCGCGCTTGCAGTGATCGCGCACCGTTTCGCGCAGGGCCCGGGACGCGAGCGCGCCTGGGCGATCTGGGGCATGTGCATGGGGATCGCGACAACCCTCGCCCCGTGGATCGGCGGCGCGATTACGCAGTGGGCGGGCTGGCGCTGGATCTTTCTGATGAATCCGCCGATCTGCGTCGCGCTCGGCGTCGGCGCGTGGATCGCCATCGACGAATCGCGCGATCCGCACGCGAGGCGCACCGATGCGCCGGGCAGCCTGTTGTTCGCGGCGTCGCTCGCCTGCGGCGTGTGGGCGTTGATCGGCATCCCCGCGCATGGCTGGGACTCGGCGGCCACGCTGGGCAGGGTCGCGGCGAGCGCCGCGCTGCTGGCCGCTTTCGTGTGCGCCGAGCGCTGGCAGGCGCGCCCGATGATCGACCTCGCGTTGTTTGGCCGCGCGCGTTTTGTCGGCGCGCTGCTGGCGATGTTCGGCTATGCCGCCTGCGCACAGGTGATGATGACGTTCCTGCCGCTCTATCTGCAGATCGCCTTCGGGTTTTCCGCGCTCGCGGCGGGCCTGGGCATGCTGCCGTTCGCGGTGGCGATGATCGTCGGACCATCGCTGGGTGCAGCGCTGTCGCGGCGCTTCGAAACGGGCGGCGTGCTGGGCGTGGGCCTTGCGCTGATCGGTCTGGGCAACCTCGCGACGGCGGCGTGCGCCGCCAGTGGCCACTATGTCTACGTCGCGCTGGCGATGCTCGTGACCGGCACCGGCGCGGGCATCATGAACGGCGATACGCAGAAGGCCATCATGGCGTGCGTGCCGCCGCAGCGTACCGGTATGGCTTCGGGCATCAGCACGACCACGCGTTTCGCGGCCATCGTCACGTCGGTCGGCGTGCTGGGTGCTGTGCTGGCCGTGCGCACTCACACGGCGCTGGCGCAACTCGTCGCCGCATCGCCCACCGCATCGCGCGCCGTCGACGCGCATTTCATGGCCAGTCTGCTCGCGGGCGATATGGCCGATGCGCTGCGCGCAATGGACGCGTCGGTCGTGCAGGTACTATCGCGCGCCGCGCCGCTTGCGTTCGCTCAGGGTTTCGCGTGGGCCTTGCTGCTCAGCGGTGGCTTTGCGCTCGTCGCGGCTGTGGCAGTCAAATGGCTGGCCGATGCGCAGGACGCATCAATCTAGTTGCGCTCACAACAAAACTCGCAATAAAAAACGGGCTTGCTCCAACAGAGCAAGCCCGTTTCGAACATCGGTTGCGAGCGGCACACCCGTGCCGCGCGCTTCGGGCGATCGAATCAAGCAGACTTCGGCCCGAACCCCGATCAGAACGCGTGACGCATGCCGACCGTGACCGCCACCTGCGTATCCGTCGACGACGGCGACAGCGTGTTGATCATGGCGTGCGAGAGCACCGAGCCTTCCGGCGCGCCGTGGACGTTCTGGTACACGCCTTCCAGGTAGAAGTCCGTGCGCTTGCTGATCGCGTAGTCCGTCTGCAGCATCGCCGTGTTCCAGCCCGGGTTCGAGCCGTTGTACGCGCCGTGCGTGTACGTGTAGGCGCCCGAAACCGACCATGCCGGCGTCAGTGCGTACTTGACGTTCGCTTCGAAGTTATCCAGACGCAGCGAGCCCGAGAGCGAGCCTGCCGACGAGTCGCCGCTGCCCAGGTACGTACCTGTGCCGAACGAGAACACGCCCGAAGCATTGTCGATCTGCGAGTGGCTCCACAGCAGGCCGGCGGTGACCGGGCCGTACGTGTAGTTGCCGCCCAGCGACCAGATGCGCTGACGTTGCGCGATGAAGTTCGCGCTGGCGTCGCTCTGCGTGACCGCGCCGCTGCCGCTGCCTGCGTTGTTCAGTTGCAGGTAACCGGCTGCGAGGTTGATCGGGCCTTGTGCGTACGACACCGCGAAGCCGTACGAGCGGTTGTTCGCGAAGTTGCCTGCCTGGTTGCTGAACGAGTACATCGTTTCGAACGTGACGCCGTACCACGTCGGGCTTGCGTACTTGACCGAGTTGTTGATGACAACCGAGTTCGCCGCGAGGTTGTCGTTCTCGAACGGATGCGCTGCGAGGCTGCCGCCCCACGTGTTGAACGAAGCCGAGATCGGGCCGACGAGGTCGTTCATCACATCGAACTGGCGGCCGAACGTGACCGTGCCGTATTGATCCGCCTGCAGGCCGACCCAGGCCTGGGAGCCGAACATGTCACCCGAGAAAGCTTGCGCGCCGTTGTTGAGAACGAAGCCCTGCTCGAGCTTGAAGATCGCCTTCAGGCCGCCGCCGAGGTCTTCCGTGCCCTTAAGGCCGAACACCGTGTTCTGCGTGGAGCTGCTATTCAGTTGCCAGTTGCTGTGGCCCATCTGGTTGTTCGTGTAGACGAGACCGGTATCGATGAGGCCGTACAGCGTCACGCTGCTCTGCGCGTGAGCGGATACTGCAAAAGCGCCAGTGAGTGCGAGGGCGATTAGCGATTTTTTCATGTTTTATGGCTCCGAGTTTGGGCGTTAATTCATTGAATCGAATACGCTTTCCACGCGACACATACCGTTGCGCGCGCACCATTCGCAGATCGATGCGAATCGTGCTTCCAGCACCTCAATTGCGCAATACCCCGATAATCACGAGCGATTATTGCGGACAATGCAATGCCCACCTGCGCTTGCATTCACTGACAAAGCAGGCTCGCCGGCCAATACGCTCGTGACGTCGCGCCGCGTGGAAGAAAATACGATCACGCGCATCATAAGGCTTCGAAAATAAAAATTGCGTCGAAATTGAATCGGCGTTGCGTCAAAAGAACACCTCACAATGCATGCTGAAAATAGCGTTGCAAATGCAGGTGCATGGCGCTTCCCGCATCGCGCTTATGCAGTGCAATGCCGCCCCAAAAACGCGCATGAAACACGATAAATCGGCAATCAAGACGGCTTCGTAAAGAAAATGAAATGTTTTAATGTGGCCGATTGCTAATGCACCTGTTTCGCATCGATTTCAACGGTTGTGAACATCGCAAACTCGCGATGGAAATTCAGACGAAATTCGAATGAGGAATAGCGCTACACATTGAAGTTAGAATCGGCGGTATCAGAAATGCCTGCGCGGCAAGCGACAATCGAGCCGCCAGACTCAAGGAGACACGCCATGACCGTCGATTCATTGCTCAGCGCCGCAGTTGTCTATCGCGGCGGCATCGTCGAAAGCACGCATCGGGCGCATATCGCCGTCGTCAACGCACACGGGCAGTTGCTGCACGCCTTCAACGATCCGCATCGGCTCACGCTGGTGCGCTCGGCGGCCAAGCCCGCGCAGGCGCTGGCCGTTATCGAAACCGGCGCGCTGGAGCGCTTCGGCTTTGACGATGCCGATCTCGCGCTCATGTGCGGCTCGAACAGCAGCGAAGCGCGCCATATCGAGCGCACGCGCAGCATGCTCGCAAAGGTCGGTGCGGAAGAATCGGCGATGCGCTGCGGCGCTCACACGCCGCTATCGGATGCGGTCTGGCGCGACTGGATCAAGCGCGGCTTCGAGCCGACACCGGTCTGCAGCAACTGTTCGGGCAAGCACGTCGGCATGCTCGCGGCCGCACGCGCAATGGGCGCGCCGCTCGACGATTACCATGCGGCGGGTCATCCGCTGCAATTGCGCGTGAAGCACACGGTCGCTGAAGTCTGCGATCTGCCCGACGATGGCGTGCAATGGGGCATCGACGGCTGCAATCTGCCTACGCCCGCTTTCCCGCTCGACCGGCTTGCGCGGCTTTATGCGAAGCTCGCACAAGCCGCTGACGTGGACGCGCAGGATGCGCGCAGCCAGGCGCTCGCGCATATCTATCGCGCCATGACCACGCATCCGGAGATGGTCGCGGGCGAACAGCGCTTCTGCACGACGCTGATGCGCGCGTTTGGCGGCGATGTGGTTGGCAAGGTGGGCGCGGACGGCAGCTATGGGATTGGCGTGCGGCGTGGCGCGCTGAAAAACGCCAGGCGCGGCGCTGACGAAGCCATCGGCATCGCTGTGAAAGTGGAAGATGGCAATGTGACCGCGCTCTATGCGATCGTGGTCGCCGTGCTCAAGGAGCTTGGCATCGGCACGCCGGAGCAACTGGCCGCGCTGCGCGCATTCGACAAGCCGCCAATCCGCAACACGATGGGCGTGGAAACCGGCTGGCTGGAAGTGCGCGGCGATCTGTTCGGGCGATAACGCAAGATTCACCCCAACGCGGGATCGCCGCGCATTTCACGGCATTACAGCACCGCCACGACCTTCACATCGCTGCGGTCCGCCGACGCCACCACCTTGCCGTCCACGCGGCGGAACGTGAGCGTGACCGAAGCGTTGCCCACGCGCATATGCCCCACTTCTAGCCAGTCGATGCCTTCGGGCAGCATCGGCTGCTCGACGCGCACCTCGTGGCGCGCGGCGTCGATGCTCACGCCCAGACACGCCTCGAGCATCATGAACGGCGAACCCGCCGCCCACGCCTGCGGCAGACACGCAACCGGGTACGCCGTCGGCGGCTCGCCACGGCGGCGCGGGAAGCCGCAGAACAGCTCGGGCAAGCGCATATCGAAGGTCACCGCCGCTTCAAACAGGGCCTGCAACAGCCGCACGGCCGCTTCCTTGCGTCCATAGCGCGCGAGTCCACGCGCGCACAGCGCATTGTCGTGCGGCCAGACCGAGCCGTTGTGATACGCCATCGGATTGAAGCGCGCCTGCCCCGCCGCCAGCGTACGCACGCCCCAGCCCGTATGGAACAACGCCGATTCGAGCGTTTCCGCCACCGCGCGGCCACGCTCGTACTCCGGCAACCCGAACGCGAGCAGATGCCCCGCATTCGACGCCAGCACGCGGCACAGCTCGCCATGACCGTCCAGCGCGATGCCGTAGAACTGCGACTCCGGCATCCAGTATTTATCTTCGACGCAGCGGCGGATCTTCGCGGCGCGGCCTGCGTAGCGCGCGGCCTCTTCCACCAGACCGCGATGCGTGGCGAACTTCGCCATCGTTTCGAAGGCCGCGCTCGCGTAGGCCTGAACTTCAACCAGCGCGATCGGGCCATCGGGAAAGCGCCCGTCCGCATGAAACACCGAATCGTGGCTGTCTTTCCAGCCCTGATTCGCGAGGCCGCCTTCGGATTCGCGCCGATAGTCGAGCAGGCCGAGTTTGTTGCGCTCGCAAACACCTGCGACCCACGCGGCAGCGCGTTCGAGCGCCGGCCACAGTTCATCGATCAGCGCCATATCGCCGGTACGCTCGGCGTAAGCGCCCGCCAGCACGACGAACAGCGGCGTGGAATCCACTCCGCCGTAATAGAGCGCGAACGGCACTTCACCGGTGGCCGCCATTTCGCTCTTGCGCATCTCGTGCATGATCTTGCCGACCGCGGCATCGCGAAACGCCGAATCCTCGCGCGCCTGATGCGCCGCCAGAAAGCGCAGCACGCCGCGCGCCAGCGCCGGTTGCAGCCAGAGCGTCTGCAGCGAGGTAATGATCGCGTCGCGGCCAAATGGCGTGGAGAACCACGGAATACCCGCGTACGGGTACGGTCCGGTCGGCAGATCGGTGGTCAAGAGGCCGAGATCTGCAATCGAGCGGTTGATCCACGCATTGAAGAGCGGATTGCTGGAACGCACGTGCCCCGTCTGGCGACGCCGTTCGCGCATGACGATGTGCGCGTCGACGAGCGCGGCGCGCACCGCCGCGCGGCCCACGCTCTGTCCGTTCGCGGCGAGACAATGTTGCGGACGGATAATGCCCGCGCTCGGTGAATCGGCCGCAACGCCTTCGAGCGGCTCGACTTCGATCGACACGGTGAGATAGAGCGATACGCAAGCCTGCGCGGGCAACTCGACGGAGAAGTCCGCGCGATCCGCCAGCAGCTTGTCCGGCTTCGGCGAGAACTCGATACACACGCGCCGCGCGACCTTGTCCAGGCCGATGTATTCGAGCCGCACCTCGTTGCCGTCCACACGCGGCGGCTTGAGTTCGCCGCGCACTTCGCGCTTGAGGCCGCGCACTTCGAACATGTCGCGGAAGTCGCTCGCGAACGACACCGACAGCGGCACCACGGCGTCTTCGGTGCCGTAGTTGGTGAGTTCGATGGCCTCGGTCATCATCGTGCCCGAGAGCACGCGCTCGCGTTCGACGTGAATCACGCCTTCGGGCGTGCTGGTGCCGCCGAGCGGCGGCAAGGGACGATTGGTGAGGTGGGCGGTAAAGGCCGTGTTGTCGCTGCTCACGCTGCCGGACAGCAGCGAAGGCACGCGCCCGCCAAAGGTCAGGCGCAGCGACGACAGCACGCGCGTGTCGTTCACAAACAGCCCGTCGTCGATGCCGGTGATATCGCCAAGCGGATCGTTGACGATGAAGGTATCGCCCGACTTCAGCACGTGCTGGTCGGCGCTGGCGACTTCGGGGGTTTCGGGCGCAATAAAGACGCCGTCGGGAGAATGATCGGGGTGATCCACGCCGCTGGAACGCGTCACGCCGCCGAGTGTTTCAGGATCCTGCATTGCCTGCCTCCTCTCTAACCATTGCCAGATCAGTGCATCTAGGTGCTGCGTCCGAACGATTGTAGTGGCTATGCAGCCGTTCGCGCGAATACCGGGCAGGCATCCGATGTGCTTGCGCGTTCGACATATGCATCGTCGCGCACGGCCCCGGAAATAATTACGGGCGCCGGCACGGTAAAACGTGCGGGCGCCCGTCGATCGCTGCACGACGGCTTGTGGCCGTCGCGCGCTCGTCACAACGTTATGCGTCAATGCATGGCGTGGCGATCTTGTTTACGCATTAGCGAAACTGGCGGGTTTAACGTTGCGCGATCGGCTTCGCTTCGCGCGGCGCATTGCCGACGAAGAGCTGACGCGGGCGGCCGATCTTCTGTTCCGGATCGCCGATCATTTCGTTCCATTGCGCGATCCAGCCCACCGTGCGCGCCATCGCGAAGATGCAGGTGAACATCGCCGTGGGGATGCCCAGCGCGCGCTGCACGATGCCCGAGTAGAAGTCGACGTTCGGGTACAGCTTGCGCGACACGAAGTATTCGTCTTCGAGCGCGATCTTTTCGAGCGCCATCGCGAGCTTGAACAGCGGATCGTCGTGCAGGCCCAGTTCGTTGAGCACTTCGTGGCACGTTTCGCGCATCAGCTTGGCGCGCGGATCGTAGTTCTTGTAGACGCGGTGGCCAAAGCCCATCAGCTTCACGCCCGAGTTCTTGTCCTTCACCTGCTCGATGAACTTCGGAATGTTGTCGACCGAGCCGATTTCTTCGAGCATGTTCAGCGCGGCTTCGTTCGCGCCGCCGTGCGCCGGGCCCCACAGACAGGCGATGCCCGCCGCGATACACGCAAACGGATTCGCACCCGAAGAACCTGCCAGACGCACCGTCGAGGTCGACGCGTTTTGCTCGTGGTCGGCGTGCAGGATCAGGATGCGGTCGAGCGCGCGCACCAGCACGTCGTTGACCTTGTAGTCCTCGGCCGGGTTCGAGAACATCATCTGCATGAAGTTCGCGCTGTACGAGAGGTCGTTGCGCGGATACACGAAGGGCTGGCCCACCGTGTACTTGTACGCCATCGCCACCAGCGTGGGCAGCTTGGCGATCATGCGGATCGCGGACACTTCACGATGCTTCGGATCGTTGATGTCGAGCGAGTCGTGATAGAAGGCCGACAGCGCGCCAACAGCCGCGACCAGAATCGCCATCGGGTGCGCGTCGCGACGGAAGCCACGGAAGAAGAAGTGCATCTGCTCGTGAACCATCGTGTGGTTCGTGACAGTGGCGACGAACTCGTCCTTCTGCGCTTGCGTGGGCAGTTCGCCCTTGAGCAGCAGATAGCAGCTTTCGAGGAAGTCGGCGTTCTGCGCAAGATTGTCGATCGGGTAGCCGCGATACAGCAGTTCGCCCTTGTCGCCGTCGATATAGGTGATCGCCGAGTTGCACGCCGCCGTCGACATGAAGCCCGGATCGTACGTGAACATGCCGGTCTGGCCGTACAGCTTGCGGATATCGATCACGTCCGGGCCCTGCGTGCCCTTGTAGACCGGCAGCTCGACGCCTTCAGCGTGGCCGGGGATCGTGAGTGTGGCGTGTGTCTTCGAATCGATCATGTCCTGTCCTTGCATTTGCATTCAATTGCACTCAAGTGCCGTTACTTCGCAAGACGCAGCGCCGCACAAGGGCTTTTCTGCCCGGCTTCACTGCGACCACTTGCCGCATTCTACGCCGCGTCGCAGCAGCGATTGATAGCGAGACCAGCAACAATGCCTCTTCGGATCAACAACATTGAATGCTTGCAGCTTGCTTAATCCCGATTTATGCAACAATATTTTGCCTGTGCAGCGCAACATCAAGGCGCCGTATCTGCGATACTGGTTCCCATGCATTGACTTCCCCTGTCTTGCATGCATCTTTCGGCCCGCCTTCCTTTTGGCGGGCCTTTTTTACTTAGGCCACACGCGCTGTACGCAAAACGTAAGGAAAGAACAGATGAACATCTCGATCGACACCCTGTTCGCTGAAGACGAACTTGCAGAGGGCGCCGTTGTTACGGCTCTCAATCACCAGGACATCGTCGTCGCGCTCTCAGCGGCCCTCGCCTCGGAACGGGTGGCGGTGCTCCACATGCTCTACCCGCGCACCGACGCGCGCACGCACGCCAGCCTCGACGCACTCGTCGCGGCACTGCACGGCCACGGCCTGCACCAGGTCGCGCGCCTCGTCTCGCAGGAAGCGCACTACCTCGTGTTCAAGGACCCCGTGAAGGCATGGAAGGCCTTCCACGAAATCCGCAACGACTCGCTCGCCATCGGCGTGCATCTGTACTACGCGGGCCTGGTTGGCGAAGCCGCCGAGAACAAGCTCGACGCGCACGCGCACGGCCGCGACTAAGCGATCCGCCACACTCGCCCAGCTGGCCGCGCCGTTGCTGTTGGCCAGCCGGGCCGTTGGCGACCACTTCCGTTTCATGACGAATTTCGCGCGATTGACGCACGTTTTTCTGCATGAAAATTAGTTCGGACTGCCATTTGTTGACACGCAGACGACGATGGCCGCATCAAGCGGCCATCGTGTGCATTCAAACGTAAATCGGCAAATCAGCGGCCGTGGCCGCTTGCGAACTGGTCGATCAGATCATTGAACGCGGCAGGGCGCGCGAGGTTCATGCCGTGCGAGGCGCCCTCCACCGTCGCGCGGCGCGCGTCGGGCATCCATTCTTCCAGCGCAGCCGCAGCGCGCTGGAACATCACCGGGCTCAATTCCCCGTCGATCAGCAGCACGGGGCACGTCACCTCGGCGGCCTCTTCACGCGTATAGGCAGCAAGCGGATCGAGGAATTGCGGACCCAGCGTATGCGCGTTGTCGATCGCCATGCGGCGGAACGACTGCGTGCTTTTGGCCCAGAAACCGGGACGGCTCACCGAATCGACGAACAGTTCCAGTCCGCCGTCCACGTCGCCTGCATCGATCAGTTGCACGGCGCGGGCGCGCAGCGCGTTGACCGTCTCGGGCAGCTTCGCGAGGGTCTGGCCGGGCTGCTGCACCGGGCCGCCCGGATCGGCGAGCGTGAGCGACTGCAGATGTTGCGGATAACGCCGCGCGAAGTGGTACGCAACCGAGCCGCCGCGCGAATGGCCGATCACGTGCGCCGGTCCCGCGCCGAGGGCGTCGATAAATTGCGCGACCTCGTCGGCGTGACGGCTCCAGCTAAACGGCTCGCCTCGCGCGCTGTCGGGCGCGGGCCAGTAGTGCGTGAGGCTCACGGACACGCAGCGGTAGTGCTCGCCCAGGCCCGCAAGCTGCGGCTGCCAGTAGCGGTAATCACAAAGCGACCCGTGGATAAACAGGAGCAATTCGCCCTTGCCCGTTTCGACATAGGGCATGGGCTGCCCGCCGGGCAGTTCGACGAACGACCCGGGAGCGGGAAATACGGCTTGATTCACGGCTGGATGATGACTGACGAAAGCTGACGAAGGAACAGCGCTGACGAAACAACACAGCCATTTCGCTGCGGCGCCCGACGTTTTTCAGGGTAATGGAAAAGCAAAAGGCGCGTATTGTCGCACGAGCGCGCCCGCCCCGCGCGGCCTGAGTTTCGGCGGCGCCTCCGTCAGCTTTCTATAAGCTTTCGATTTGCGCGCAGGCAGGCTCAGTCGTAGGCGCTGAAAGCGGGCTGATCCGCCGCCACGGCCCCCGCAGCGGCCGCGCCCGCGCCGCGTACCGCGCAGGTCAGTGGCGCATCGGCCACACGTACCGGCACGCCCAGTTCGGCCGCGAGACATTGGTCGAGGCGGCCCAGCAGCGCACCGCCGCCAGTCAGCACGATGCCGCTATCGGCGATATCGGTCACGAGTTCGGGCGGCGCGCTCTCGAACACCTGACGCACCACGCCGATCACCTGGCGCAGCGGAAGCGCCAGCGCATCGGCGATATCCTCGCTGGTGATTTCGATGGTACGCGGCAGGCCGTCGTCGAGACTGCGGCCGGTCGCGCGCATGCGCCCGATCGGCTCGCCGCGCAGCGCGCTGCCAATGGTCATTTTGACGAACTCGGCGGTCTGCTCGCCGAGGATCACGCCGTAGAGGTTGCGTACGTGCTCGATGATGGCGCGGTCGAACTGGTCGCCGCCCACGCGCAGCGACCCGCCGCACGCCACGCTGCCCAGCGCGATGACGCCCACTTCGGTGGTGCCGCCGCCAATATCGACGACCATCGATCCGGTCGCCGCGCCCACCGGCAAGCCCGCGCCCAGCGCGGAGGCCAGCGACTCGTCGATCAGATTCACGCTGGCCGCGCCCGAGGCGAAAGCCGCCTCGCGGATCGCGCGGCGCTCCACCCGGGTGGCGTCGCCGGGCACGCAGACCGTGAACGCCGAACGGCGGCTCAGCAGACGGCGCGGCCGCGCCATGGCGACGAAGCGGCGCATCATGTGCTCGGCGGCGAGAAAGTCAGCGATCACGCCGTGCGACAGCGGCTTCACCGTTTCGAGGTTTTGCGGCGCGCGCCCGACCAGCGCCTTGGCCTGGACGCCCACGGCCGCGACGCTCGCTTCAGCGCTCTTGCCTTTGCCCTTGTAGCCGTTGCGATCGAAGCAGACGACCGAAGGCTGGTCCAGCACGATGCCCTCTTGAGCCGTGTAGATCAGCGTGTTGGCCGTGCCGAGGTCGACCGCCACCGTGTTGCGGTCGGTGTGGCGGGACAGTTTGTGCAGAAGTGAAGATTGCCGCGTGGCTCGGGCCATGTCGTCGTTGTGTTTGAGGAGCGCGCGCGCCGGCGGCACACTCCCGGAATTCGAACCCGGCGCTTAGTGGTCAAAACTAGTCGTCAAAAACAATCGTCTGAATAATCAGTAACAGTCTGAACAATCAGCTGAACTATCCAATCCCCGATGGGACGATTCCGCTGACGAATGCTGTATCCGACGTGTATTGCGACTGCGCGTCGGGCGCATGGGGCCTCGACGGCCCATTGGCTCTGTTTACGGCACAAGCCGCGCGAGACTTTAACCGCAACAGAAATAACCGGGCAGCTTAAACGCGAAGTGTGGAAAAAATGCGTCAGGCCGCAACAAGGTGCGGCCTGATGAGATTGACAAGGCGCGACGGGCGTCGCGCTCGATAATGTTATTTAACCCAACGCGCGCACCAGCGCATCGCGGCCGAGCATCGCGCCCTGCGCCGTGATCGTGTGACCGACACCCGGCAGCGCGTAGGCGGCCACGGCGTAGCCCGCGTCGCTGAACGCGGTGGCGGCGCGTTCAAGCTCCTGCACGGGTATCACGGAATCGTCGTCGCCATGCACGAGCGTGAGCGGCGTACGGTTTTGCGCGACAACCGGGGCCGAGAGCCGGCCGGCGTAAGCGACCACCGCCGCAAAGCCGGTGGGCTGCGTCGCCACCAGATACAGCGACATGATCGAGCCTTGCGAGAAACCCACCAGCGCGAGCGCGTCGGCGGCGAGGCCCCAGTGCGCGAGTTCGTCGGCCAGACGCTTTTGCAGGATCGGCGCCGCGGCGATCACGCGCGCGCCGCGATTCGCTTCGTTGACGTCGCGCAGACTGAACCACTGACGCCCGCCAAAACCGCCGTCGAACGGCTCACTGCCATCCAGCGACGCGAACGCGACGCCCGGCAGCGCATCGCGCCACGCATCGGCGAGCGGCATCAGATCGCGTGCGTTGCTGCCCACGCCGTGCAGCAGCACGACCAGCGCGCGCGGCGCGCCGTCGGCCGGCGCGAGACGCCAGCCACCATCGAATTGTTCCCAGCTCATTCTCGAAATCCCCTGTGGGCGTGTGTCATATCAATGCAGAAAGCGCGCGGAGGTCCAGCCGCAGGCATTGCGCTTGCGATCCTCCGCGCCAGCCGCAAGGATACGCCGGGCTTGCAGGACGCGTCGCCACGTCCGCCACCCGAAAGCCAGCAGCAAGGCTGAGCCGCTACCAGGCCGCCGCGAATTCCCTTTGCCGCGTGGGGATGCTTACACGGGCGTCCATGGCATTTGCCGATTGCGGTTATCCTTGCCGCAAAACCGGCCCGCCGTGCGCGGGCCTTCCCTGTTTTGCAGCACCGAAACACGCGGAGAAGAAGCTTGAACCAGCCTGCCGCCTCGGCCACGCCGCCTGCACCGCCCAAACCGCCTGCGCCACCCGCACCGCCCCCGCCGCTCGAAGGCGGCCGGCTGATCCTCGCGACCGTCGCGGTGGCGCTCGCGACCTTCATGAACGTGCTGGACACCTCGATCGCCAACGTCGCCATCCCGACGATCTCGGGCGACCTGGGCGTGTCGGTGGACGAAGGCACCTGGGTCATCACCGTGTTCGCCGCGGCCAACGCCGTCTCGATTCCGCTCACCGGCTGGCTCACCCAGCGTTTTGGCCAGGTGCGGCTGTTCGTGGCGTCGATTCTCTCGTTCGTGCTCGCCTCGTGGCTGTGCGGCATTGCGCCGAGCCTGCCCTTCCTGCTGATCGCGCGCGTGTTGCAAGGCGCGGTGGCCGGCCCGCTGATTCCGCTTTCGCAGGCGATCCTGCTCGGCTCCTGGCCCAAGGACAAATCCTCCACCGCACTCGCGTTCTGGGCCATGACGACGACGGTCGGCCCGATCGCCGGCCCGGCGCTGGGCGGCTGGATCACGGACAGCTACAACTGGTCGTGGATCTTCTACATCAATATTCCGGTGGGCCTGTTCGCGGGCTTCGTGACGTGGAGCATCTACCGCAACCGCGAATCGCCGACGCGCAAGCCGCCCATCGATATCGTGGGTCTGGGCCTGCTGATCGCATGGGTCGCCTCGCTGCAGATCCTGCTCGACAAGGGCAAGGACCTCGACTGGTTCAATTCGCCGCTGATCGTCGGGCTGGGTGTCGTGGCGTTGATCAGCTTCGCCTTCTTCCTCGTGTGGGAATTGACCGAAGCGAATCCGATCGTCGATCTGCGGCTATTCGGCCAGCGCAACTTCCTGGGCGGCACGATTGCGATTTCGGTGGCATACGGCGTGTTCTTCGGCAATCTCGTGTTATTGCCGCAGTGGATGCAGGAGTATCTGAACTACCGCTCCGTCGATGCGGGGCTGGTGACCGCGCCGCTCGGCATTTTCGCCGTGATTCTCGCGCCGGTGGTGGGCCGCATCCTGCCGCGCTCGGACGCCCGCGTGATCGCGACCTGCGCGTTCGTGCTGTTCGCCGTGGTGTTCTTCATGCGCTCGAAATACGTGATCGAAATCGACACGTTCCATCTCGTGCTGCCCACCCTGCTGCAGGGCATTCCGATGGCGCTGTTCTTCGTGCCGCTGACCGCGATCATTCTCGCGGGGCAACCGCCCGGGCGGATTCCGGCAGCGGCGGGCCTGTCGAACTTCGTTCGCGTGTTCTGCGGCGCGGTGGGCACGTCGATCGCGACGAATGCCTGGAACAACCGCACGGTACTGCACCACGAACGCCTTACCGAACAGGCCTCAATCGACAATCCGGTATTCCGCCAGTCGATCGAAAACACGCAAACGCTGCTGCATATAAGCGAGCCATCGGCGCGCGCGCTGTTCGATTTCCAGTTGACCACGCAGGCCGCGATGATGGGCCTGAACGATATCTTCTATATCTCGGCGATCATTTTTCTCGCCATCATCCCGCTCATCTGGATCACGAAGTCGACGCGCGGTGGTGGCGGTGGCGCGGCCGGAGCGCATTGACGACACACATCGACGCTATGCCGACTGCGCGCCCGCGCGCTCAGGCAAAGCGCATCGGCGAGTACGGCGTGGGATCGGTGAAAGGCGTCTCGCCCGCGATCAGTTCGGCGACGAGTCGCCCCGTCACCGGGCCGAGCGTGAGGCCATGATGGTTATGGCCGAACGCGAACCACAGCCCCGCGTGACGCGGCGCGGGCCCGAGCAGCGGACGCATGTCCGGCGTGCAGGGGCGCATGCCCATCCACGGCGTGGCGTCGAGGCGCTCGCCCAGACCGAACACGGGCCGCGCGGCGCGCTCGGCGGCGTCTAGCTGCGTGTAGTTGGGCGGCCGGTTGCGCGTGGCCAGTTCCACGCCGGTCGTCAGACGCAGGCCGCGGCGCATCGGCGCGACCACGTAACCGCCTTCGATATCGACGATCGGACGCAACAGCGGCGCGCCCGCCGTGCTCGCGTAGTGCATGTGGTAGCCGCGCTTGGCCATGAGCGGCACGCGGTAGCCAAGCGGCGCCGTCACCTGATCCGACCACGGCCCCATGGCCACCACGGCCAGTTCGGCGGCGAGCGGACCCTCGTCGGTCTGCACCTCCCAGCCACTGCCCCGCGCGCGCAACGTGCACGCGTCGCCCTTCGCAAAATGGCCGCCTTCACGCAGAAATAGCTGCGCATACCCCTTCACGAGCGCCCCGGGATCGGCCACGCTCGCCGGATCGATCCAGTGGATCGCGCCCGCATAGCCTTCGCCTAGCGATGCCTCGGCGGCGCGCAGTCCTGCGGCGTCGAAAATTTCCGTGCCCAGATGATGTTCGGCGGCCAGTTGCTGTGCCGCTTCGCGCTCGCGCTCGAACGCCTGCGGCGAGCGATACGCTTCCAGCCAGCCAATCGGGCGCACGAGCGCACGCAGATCAGTGCGCCCGATTAGGGCTTCATGTTCGGCGACGGAGCGCGAGATGAGCGGCAGCATGTCGCGCGCCGCTCCCGCCAGGCGCTGCGGCGCCGACTCGCGCCAGAACGCTGCCAGCCAGCGCGCGTAGGCAGGCAACGAACGCACGTCGTAACGCAGCATCGTCGAGTCATTGCGCGCGAGACGCAACAACGTGCGCCAGTCGCGCGGAAAGCCATACGGCACCACCGACGACGACTCGATCAGCCCCGCGTTGCCGTAACTCGTCTCCTCGCCGGGCGCGCGCCGGTCCACCAGCGTGACGCGCACACCGCGCGCCTGCAGATGCAGCGCGACACTCACGCCGACGATGCCCGCGCCGAGTACGATCGCGTCCTTGCTCATGCCATTCCTCTGGAGTCCGTAGCGGTTTGCATCGCCATGCCTATGCCATCACTTCGCCACGATATCGCGGCCAAAGTATTTCATCGAGAGCTTCGTGAGCGTGCCGTCCTGACGCAGCGAATCGAGCGCCGCGACCAGCTTCGCCTTGAGCGCCGGATCGTTTTTGCGCAAGCCCAAACCGGTGCCCTCGCCCAGCGTGGCGGGGTCCTTGAGCGGCGCACCCGCGAAATCGAAGCCCTTGCCCTGCGGCTTCGAGAGAAAACCATCGGTGGCAGTCTGCACTTCCTGCACTGCGCCGTCCAGACGCCCGGCCGCGAGGTCAGCGAAAATCTGGTCCTGATTCTCATAGGTGACGATCGACACGCCCTGCGGCGCCCAGTGCTTGCGCACGAAATCTTCCTGCGTCGAGCCTTGCAGCACGCCAATCTGCTTGCCCTTGAGGCTGGCAGGCGTGGGTTGCAGCCCCGAGTCACGCTTCGCAACCATCTGGATCGGCATGACGTAGACGGCCGGCGTGAATTCGATCTGCTGACGACGCTTGTCCGTGATGTTCATCGCCGAATTGATGACATCGAACTTGCGCGCTTCGAGCGCCGCGATCAGGCCGTCGAAGCTGTTTTCCACCCACACGCACTTGACCTGCATGCGCTGGCACACCGCATTGCCGATGTCGATATCGAAGCCCTGCAACTGGCCGGACGGCGCCTTGCTCTCGAACGGCGGATACGACGCCTCCACGCCGAAGCGCAAGGTCTGCGGGTCCTGCGCGTGCGCCACGCCCGCCATCATGCCGAGCCCAGCACCGAGTACAGCGGCCAGTCCCACAAGGCGCGCACGGCGCGCGTAGCGAATCGTCTTCCTGTTCATCGTCGTCACCATAGTCGTAATGAGGTCGGGCAGGCGGCGCACGGGAAGGCGTGCCGCGGCCACAGGGCGAATATAGACGAAAAATAAAAATAAAGTCTAGAATAGACAAAAAGGTCCACGCAGAAAGTTTCCACAGGAGTCCAGCATGACCGTAACGACCCTCCCGGGTGCGGGCGCCGCACCGTTCATCGTCAACGCCGCGCAGGTGCGCGCCGCACTGCCCGCCCTCGACGTGCGCGGCGCCCTTGCGAGCATGTTCGGCGCGCTTGGCCGCGGCGGCGCCGTGCAGCCACCGCAAACGCTTACCGTGTTTCCGCAGCAGGCGGGCGACTACATTACCTACCTGGGCGTGCTGGCCGAAGCCGGCGTGTTCGGCGCGAAGCTGTCGCCCTATATCGCGGGCGTGGACGGCGCAAAGCCCATCATCACGGCCTGGACCGCGCTGATGTCGATGCAGACCGGCCAGCCGCTCATGTGGTGCGACTCGGCGCTCCTGACGACCGAGCGCACCGCGGGCACCACCGCACTGGCCGTCGAGCAGCTTGCACCGCGTGAAGCGCGCCGCCTCGCCGTGATCGGCGCGGGAGACGTGGCGCTTGCGCATATTCGCCATGTCGCGCCGTTGCGCGAATGGGAACGCATCAACGTGTGGTCGCCGTCGCTGGCAGAACCGTCGGTTGCAAACAATACGGAGCGCGCCGCCCAGATCCGCGCCGCCGACACGCGCGTGCACATCGCGCCGACCGTTCAGGCCTGCGTCGCCGATGCCGACGTCGTCATGCTCTGCACCTCATCGGGCAAGCCCGTGCTTGCGCTCGACGCGCTCACAAAACCCGCGCTCATCACCTCGATTAGCACCAACGTCGCGCACGCACACGAAATCGACCCGGCCGCGCTGCCCACGCTCGACGTCTATTGCGACTACCGCAGCACCACGCCGCAAAGTGCGGGCGAAATGACGATCGCCGCGCGCGAGCACGGCTGGTCGCCCGAGGCGATCGTCGGCGATCTCGGCGAACTCGCCAACGACACCTGCCCGCGCCCCGGCTACACGCGTCATGTGTTCTTCCGCTCGATCGGCCTGGGCCTCGAAGACATGGCGGTGGCCTACGCGCTTTACTCGCTTCTGCGCGAACCGCAGGCGCGATAAGCAGTATCATCGTCGTCCTCTTCGATGTGACACCCGACGGTCCCTGCCCGATGCAGAAAACTAAACCCGCCAGCAAAAAGGCGCCGCCGCACTCCGTGTCGCGCGCGCGCCTGCTCGAACGCTACGCGCACGTGGCGGACAGCATCACCACGCTGTTCTTCCCGTTTGCCGAAGTGGTGATCCACGATCTCGCGGATCAGACCGTGGCGTATCTCTCGAACAATCTGTCGAAGCGCGAGATCGGCGACGATTCCGCGCTCGAGGACGTCGAGGAAACCACGCGCAACAAGCTGCTCGGCCCCTACGAAAAAGTGAACTGGGACGGGCGGCGCATGCGCTGCGTCAGCACCGCCCTGTTCGACGACGAGGGTCGCGCCGCGGGCGTCATGTGCATCAACTTCAACATCGCCGCGTTCGACGACATGCGCTCGACGCTCGATCTGTTCCTGCGTGGCGCGGGTGTGATCGCGCAACCGGAGGAACTGTTCAAGGACGACTGGCAGGAGCGCATCAATACCTTTCTGCACGGCTGGCTGCGCGAGCGTCAGATCGCCCTCAACGCGCTCACCCGCGAGCATCGGCGCGAGCTGGTCGAAGCGCTCCATGCCGAAGGCGCCTTCAAGGGCAAGAGTTCGGCGAACTATGTGGCCAAGGTGCTGGGCATGGGACGCGCCACGGTCTACAAGCATCTGCGCGAGATGAAAGGCGACGGCGCCTGAATGACGTTGCCGCGCAGGCATCGCGCCTGCGCGCATGAATCGCTACAATCGCCGGACTGCGGCGCGCGCCTGGCCCGCCGCCCTTTCCCGCGATGTCCATGAACTACACGCCTATCCTCGACGCGATCCATCGCGACCTGCAACCGCATATCGGCCGTGGCCGCGTCGCCGATTACATCCCGGAACTCGCCAACGTGAGCGCCGATCATTTCGGCATGGCGATCGTCACCGTGGATGGTCAGGTTCACCGCACCGGCGACGCCGACGTGCGCTTCTCAATCCAGAGCATCTCCAAGCTGTTCGCCTGCACGCTGGCGTTCCAGTTGCTGGGCGACGCACTCTGGGAACGCGTGGGCCGCGAGCCGTCGGGCACGGCGTTCAACTCGCTCGTGCAGCTCGAATTCGAAGGCGGCAAGCCGCGCAATCCGTTCATCAACGCGGGCGCGCTGGTGGTCACCGACGTGCTGTGCCGCCGCTTCGTGCAGGCCGAAACGGCACTCGTGGATTTCGTGCGGAGGCTCTCGGGCGCAGGCAGTATCGGCTACGACCTCAAGGTGGCGCAGTCGGAACTCGCGCACGCCGAGCGCAACCGCGCGATGGCGCATTTCATCGCCAGCTTCGGCAATCTGGAAATGGCCGCCGATGCGGTGATCGACGCTTACTGCCGGCAGTGCGCGATCTCGATGAGCTGCGTGGAGTTGGCGCGCGCGGCGCTGTTTCTCGCCAACGGCGGCGTGTCGCCGGTGAACGGCGAGCAGGTGCTCGACGCCAGTTCGGCCAAGCGGCTTTCGGCGCTGATGCTGACTTGCGGCACCTACGATGCGGCGGGCGACTTTGTGTATCGCGTTGGCCTGCCGGCCAAAAGCGGCGTAGGCGGCGGGATCGTCGCGGTGCTGCCGGGCGAGTTCGCTGTATGCGTGTGGTCCCCGGGGCTCGACGCCAACGGGAATTCGCAGGTGGGTTCGCTGGCGCTGGAGTGGCTGACCACGCGCACTGGGCGATCGATTTTTTGAAGAATCGACGGCCCGGCATCAAACGCCTGAAGACGTTGAACGTCATTTCCCGTACAAGTCGACGCGCCGTTTCAAAGCTCGCATTACTGGTGTGGCGAAAATAGCGAAGCCAGGCAATCGTATTTTTGAAATGGTTTTTTTGAGCGTCATCATAAGGCAACAAACGTTGAATCGTGTTTGTAGCTAAATGGGGGCGTGTCATGGGAAACGGACTTGTTTGGGCGGCAATTCCTCACAACAGTGATGGCGTCGTGTTCCAGGTTCGCGTAATTCGTGGACTTCAACGTTTCCATATCCCACGCCGGGTGCTTGAAGAGGTGTTTGGCCTTGTGTTTCCTGCATCTGATGCAGGGCAACTCGAACTCTTTTATCGACACGCCCATCACATCCTGAGTCGGGCCATGCATAAACGTCCGATTGCGGCTGCCGATACCGCCGCGCTTCAGGCTACCGATTTCACCACTGTCATGAAGGCGCAACCGGGCGGCGTCGGTTCCTTCGACGGCAATCTGGACGATTATCAGCAGTTCCTGCGCGACGAAGCCCGTCGCACGCGCGAAGAGGCCGGCGCATAGCGGCAGGTCTGCGTCTGGGATATTCCCGGGCCGCCGGGCGCGTCTCTCCCAGACGCCGTCCATTCACTTTCCGGCGCGATACCAATGCGCATAGAGCGATGCCATGGCCCGGAAGTCAGTGATGCCAAGCATATTGACCTCGCGTCCGTTCGCTATCTCTGACACGACTCTTTTGAAATCGTCGTCGACTTTCAAAAGCATGTCCAAAACGCCGATGCTTTGGAGCGTCGCAATCTTCGGCGCAGATTCGCCGGTGAACACCATAGGCAAACCGGCTGGATACGCCTGGACCACGAGCGGCCAGTGCGACTCGAGCAAACCCGCGAGATCTAGTTGCTGGGATAAATCCATCGCTTCTCCAATCGTTACCGACTCGTTGGGTCGGCAACGCTATCAAGTACGTCTGTCTGTTTGATTACCGCGCGCCCCTCGCGACACGCCCGACACTCGCTCGCGAATAAGCCAGGCCCTGCGCCGCGCTCCATCTAAACCCATCCCTTTGTAAAACGGCTGTCGCACTCTACCGTGTCCCCGCCGATTTCAGTCTACCGGCCGCCCTCTCGCTTCCGACCCCAATATTTTCGCGCATTCCGGCCACCTTGCTGTGCACTCGCTCCCCCAAAATTATCTTTGACAAACACTCTTAAGATATATATCTTAAGACACATCTTAAGACACTCAGAGACAGGAGGCCTCATGCGCCACCATCATCATTCCGGTCACCACGCACACCACGGCCGCCACGGCCACGGCGCTCGCGACGCTCGTGACTTTTTCGATGCCTTCGGCCGCAGCGATTTCGCCGATGCCCGTTCCGCCATGCGCCATCCCCTGCATGCACTGCGCGCGCTGCGCCATGCCATGGGTCGCCACGGCGGCGACGGTCGCGGCAATTTCGGCGATCGCTTTGGCGACGGCTTTGGCCGTGGCTTCGGCGGCCCTGGCGGCTTTGGCGACGGCGACGGTTTCGGCCGTGGCCGCAAGTTCACCTCGGAAGACCTGCAATTCATGCTGCTGGCGCTGCTCGCCGAGCGCCCGAGCCACGGCTACGAGCTGATCAAGGCGCTGGATTCGCGCTCGAACGGTTTCTACAGCCCGAGTCCCGGCATGGTTTATCCGGCCCTCACGTATCTGGAAGAACTCGGCTATGTGAGCGTGACGCTCGAAGGCAATCGCAAGCGCTACGAACTGTCCGAAGAGGGCCGCGCCCATCTGGACGCCAACCGCGAACGCGCAGACCTGATCCTTGCCAAGCTCACGCATTTCGGCCGCAAGATGGATCTGATGCGCCGCGCGTTCGCCGGTGAAGATCCCGCCGACGGCAGCGGCTGGGTCCGCGAGCTGATCGAGGCGCGCCGCGCCTTCAAGCACGCACTGCTGCGCCGCACGGACGCGTCGCCCGAAGAACAGCGCCGCATCGCCGCCATCATCGTGCGCGCCACCCAGGAAATTGAAAACGGCGGCGAGAACGTCAAGCCGGACGAAGGCGCGAATCCCGGCGCGTAATCACCGCGCCCGCCTCTTCACCGTCGCAACGTCAGCCGCTTATTTATCGGAGTCATAGATGCAGAATCAATCCAATCTCGAAGTCGTCCGCGTACGCCATCCGCTGAAATTCCGCCTGCTGCGCGTCACGCGTGTGGAGGCGCTGTCGTCCGCGCTTGTGCGCGTCACGCTGACCGGCGACTTGAGCGACTTCGTCTCGGCGTCGTTCGACGATCACGTGAAGGTGTTTTTCCCAGCCCCGGGCGAGGACAAGCCCACGTTGCCGAGTCTCGGCCCGGACGGCATCGCCTTCCCCGATGGCGTCGAGCGCCCCGCCGCGCGCGATTACACGCCGCGCCGCTTCGACAACAACGCCAACGAGCTCGATCTGGAGTTCGCGCTGCACGAAGCGGGTCCCGCCACCGCGTGGGCGGCGCAGGCGCAACCGGGCCAGTATCTGGGCCTGGGCGGCCCGCGCGGCTCGATGGTGATTCCCACCGGCTTCGACTGGCATTTGCTGGTCGGCGACGAAACCGCGCTGCCCGCCATCCAGCGCCGCCTGAGCGAACTGCCGTCGGGCGCGCGCGCTGCCGTGGTCGTGGAAGTGGCGAGCCGCTCGGCACGCATCGAGCTGCCGACTGAAGCCGATCTCTTCGCGACGTGGCTCTATCGCGACGAACTGGAATCGGAACAACCGCTTGTCGATGCGCTCGGCGAAGTCTGGCTGCCGCCCGGCGAAGGCTATGTGTGGGCGGCTGGGGAAGCGTCGGCGATGCGTGCCGTGCGAGCCTACCTGGTCAACGAACGCGGCGTCGACAAGAAGCGCATCCGCGCGTCGGCGTATTGGCGTCGTGGTGCGCAGGCGACGCACGAAACCATCGACGATTGAAAGCGGACGATTCGTTACGGATGACCGGCCAGCGCCGAACGGTTTTCGCCGCCGGCGTTGCACTCATTCGATGCTTCCGGCCAGCCGTTCGGCCAGCCGATCCCGTTCGAACGCCTCGACCACAAAGTCGACAAACACGCGCGTTTTGGCCGGCATGAGCGCGCGGGTCGCGTAGTAGATCGAAATCGATCCGGCGTCTGCGTACCAGTGCGGCAGCAATCGAATGAGTTCGCCCCGCTCGATCGACGCCAGCACGTCTGACACCGACAGCAGCGCCACGCCCAGTCCCTGTATCGCCGCTTCCCGCATCGCGGCGGGGTCGTTGAAAACGATGGTCTCGCGAAGTTGCGCGGGTTGTTCGCTGCCGGCCCGGTCGCGCATCGTCCGTTGACGCACGCGTCCGGTATGGCCCGAGCGCATCACAATGCCGTCGAGTGGCGCGAGACCACCGGGATCGACCGGCGGCACGCGGCCCGACATATAGGCCGGCGACGCGACCGCCACCAGATGCACGGGCGCGAGCGTTCGCGACACCACACCCGGTGCAAGCTCGAACCCCCCACCCAGCGCCGCATCGAATCCCTCCGCGATCAGATCGACAGGCCGGTTCTCGAACTGCCAATCCAGACGGATCATCGGATAGCGCGCGCGAAACGCCGGCAGCAGCGGCATGACATACGCGATGCCGAAGGTCGGCGCGAGACTCACTTTCAGCACGCCGGCCGGTTCGCTCCGATCGGTCGAGACCGACGCGATCGCGGCCTGCAAAGCGTCCAGATTGGCGCCTATTTCCATGAGAAAGCGCTCGCCCGCCTCGGTCAGCGTGAGCTTGCGCGTCGAGCGCTGGAACAGCCGCACGCCAAGATTGCGCTCCAGCAGCGCGACATTGCGGCTGACCGCGGCGGGCGTCAATGCCAGCCGCCGCGCGGCTGCCGAGAAGCTGCCCATTTCGGCGCTGCGCACGAACGATTCGAGGTTGGTGAGGGTTTCCATGTCGGTATTAAAGCATCGCTTGAAAATGATTCAAGCGATTACCGGCTAAAAACCGATCAATAAACGCGCCATGATTCGCTCACTGAACACAACCTCTTAATCAGGAATCAGGAGCAAGTTATGAGCACCATCGGCATCATCGGAGCAGGCGCCATTGGCTCTGCGTTCGCGAAAGCGCTCGCCGCCAAGGGCCTCAAAGCCATCATCGCCAATAGCCGCGGCCCGGAATCGCTTGCCGATCTCGCCCGCGAACTCGGCCCCTCGATCACGCCTGGCACGCGCGAGCAGGCGGCGGCTCAGGATATCGTGCTGGTCGCCGTGAACTGGTCGAAACTGCCGTCGGCCTTGAGCGGCTTGCCGGACTTTGGCGGGCGCATCGTGATCGACACGAACAACCCCATCGAGGCGCCGCTGTTCCAGCCCGCCGATCTGCATGGCCGGGCGTCGAGTACGGTCCTGGCGGAAATGGTGCCGGGCGCGCGCGTCGTGAAGGCGTTCAATCATCTGCCCGCGCATCTCATTTCCGCCGATCCGCATGCCGAAGGTGGCCGCCGCGTGCTGTTCTATGCGGGCGACGATGCGCTCGCGAAATCCGCTGTGAGCGCCCTGATCGAGCAGATCGGCTTCTTCGGCGTCGATCTGGGTTCGCTGCAGGACGGCGGAAGTCTGATTCAGATTCCGGGCGGCCCGCTCGCGGTGTTGAAGCTCGCCAGATTCGACTAGCGCACAGTCGCGCGCGGCACGCTCGCGAGTTGCGGCACGCCCGCGAGCGCCATCGCCGCCTCAAGCTCGGTCTGCAGGATCGTCAGCATATGCGCGACGCCCGCCACGCCGCCCACCGCGAGCGCGTGCAGCACCGGCTGGCCTAGCAGCACGGCCTGAGCGCCAAGCGCGAGCGCCTTGAGCACATCGGTGCCGCGCCGCACGCCGCCGTCCAGCAGCACTGGCACGCGGCCCTGGACGGCGGCGGCGATTTCCGGCAGCACTTCGACCGTCGCCGGGACGGTGTCGAGCGTGCGGCCGCCGTGATTCGACACGATCAGGGCCGCCGCGCCCGCCGCCAGCGCGCTCGCGACATCGGCGGGATTGAGGATGCCTTTGAGCACGACCGGCAATGTCGTGGCGCGGCAGAGCCGTTCGATATCGGCCCATGTCGGCGCTGTCGCGAGCATGCCCTTGAATACCGGGCTGCCCGCACGGCTGTCGGCGGCGCTCGCGCGCGCAAAGCCATTTAGATTCACCGATTCGACACCCGGCGGCAGACGAAAGCCCGCGCGCTGCTCCACGTTGCGAATGCCGTTGACGGGCGCATCCACGGTGACAACCAGCGCGCGATACCCCGCCTGCTCCGCGCGGCGCACGAGCGTGAGCGTGTCGTCCCAGTGCGGCTGCAGATAGAGCTGAAACCACAGCGGCGCGCTCGAGGCCTGCGCAATGGTTTCGAGCGCGACGCTCGCCTGAGTGCTCACCGTCATCCAGGTACGCGTGAGCGACGCCGCCTGCGCGGTGGCCATCTCGCCCGGCTCGTAGACCAGCTTGTGCCACGCGGTCGGCCCAATCAGGATCGGATAGTCGAGCGTTTCGCCAAAGAGCGTGGTGCGCGCGCTCGCCGTGGACAGATCGACCAGCGCACGCGGCATGATCCGCACGCGCTCGAAGGCACGGCGGTTCTCCTGCTGCGTGATGCCGTCGGCAGCCGCGCCGGCGATATAGGCGCGAATCGCCGGATCGACGCGCGCGTGAAAATAGCGTTCGTAGTCGAACAGGGAAACGCAATCGGCGGGAATCATCGTTGTGGCGCTCATCGCGGGCCTCAGAGTTCCGACCAGCGGCGCAGCAGGTTGTGATAGTGATTCACGAGACCATGCACGGCGGGATGCTCGTCGCCCATTTCGGCTCGGATCGCGATGATCGAACGATCCAGTTCGTAGAGCACGGTGCGGCAGGTTTCGTCTTTGACGAGCGATTGCGCCCAGAAAAACGAGGCCCAACGCGCGCCGCGCGTCACCGGCATCACGCGATGCAGGCTGGACGCGTGATAGACGATCATCGATCCCGCGGCCAGCTTGATTGAACGCGCGCCTTGCGCGTCTTCGACCACGAGTTCGCCGCCGTCGTATTCGTCGGGTTCGGAGAGGAAGAGCGTGCTGGAGACGTCGGCGCGCATACGCATGCCGCCCGTGCCCGGCACGGTCTGAATCGCATTGTCGACATGCGTGCCGAAAGTCATGCCCACGTCGTAGCGATTAAAGCGCGGCGGCAATACGCGTAGCGGCAACGCCGCCGAGTGATAGGTCGCACAGCGCCCGAGCGCATGCAGGATCAGCTCGCCGAGTTCGCGCGCCTGAGCGCTTTCGGCGGGAATCTGCAGATTGCTCTTGGATTTCGCCGCCAGATCGCCCGCGCTCTGGCGGCCATCCACCCATTGCGCCGCTTCGAGCACCTGGCGGCAATGCTGGACTTCGGCGGGCGTGAGTACGTCGGGAATCTGGATGAACATGATTGCCTGGCGGGTGAAAAAATGTGGAGCGAAAATTGTCGGGCAAAAAATAGCCATGCAGGAGATCGCCTCGCGGACAATCCCCTGCAATCAGCGCGGCAGCGTTTAGAACGTCACGCCTGCGCTCAGCAAGAAGGTGCGCCGCGAAGCCGGAACCGCACGCACCGAACTGAACGCCGACTGATAGTTCAGATGGTCGGTCAGGTTGTACAGATTGAGCGAGACGCGATAAGGCCCCTGCTCGTAACCGATCATGCCGTCGAGCGAGAAATTATCCGGCATGCGCGCGGTATTCGCCGAATCGACCCAGTAGCCCGACGCGTACTGCAGCCCGCCGCCCACCGTGAGCTTGCCCGGCAGCGGCAGCAGCTTGTGCGGCACGATATAGCTGGTCCAGACCGTGACGTTGTTATTCGACACGCCCGGCGCGGTCTTGCCGATCGAACTGGCCGCGCTCGCTTCGGTAACGATGCCGTTGTAGTACGCGTAAGCGATATTGGCGGTCCAGTTGCTGGTGATCTTGCCCGAGAGCCCCAGCTCCACGCCGCGGATGCGATAGCCCTCGCCGTTATCGGAGAAGCCCGGCGTGAGATCGCCCGTGTCGGGATCGACGGTGTACGAGTGCGACTTGCGGGTCTGGAACAAGGCCGCCGTCACACCCAGACGCTTGTTCAGGAAGTCGAGCTTGGTGCCAATCTCAACCGTGTCCGCGCGCTCCGGCTCGTTGGCGACGCCGTCCTGCGGCACTTCCGACTGCACGCCGCCCACGGCGAGCGCGATGTCGGTGCCCACCGGCCGATACGTGCGCGAGAACGATGTGTAGAACATGGCGTCTTTGGTCGGTTCCCAGATCGCCGAAACAGCGGGGCTAACCTTGCTGGAATCGGCCGTGCCGCCAACCGACGACGCGCTCGTCCAGTATTTGCTGCGGAAGTAGTCCCAGCGCAGATTGCCCATCAGCGAAAACTGTTGCGTGAGCCAGATGCGATCGTTGGCGAACACCCCGACATCCGACGACTCCGCGTCGCGCGTGGTCGCGCCATAACCCAGCGAATAACCCGCCGGCATCTGGTAGGCCGGGTTCACGACGGTCTGGTTGTTCGTGCGGCCCGTCCACGTGCCCTGGTCGCGATGATCGCGCTGATAGTTCATGTCGAGTCCGACCACGGCGCGGTTACGGAATGGCCCAAGATCGAATTCTCCCTTGGCGGTCGTCACGTTCTGCACGCCCAGACCGCGCTGCAGGTACGCCGAACCGCCGCCCGCGCCGTAGGTCAGCGCAACGTTCTGGCCCGCGAGCAGCTTTTGCAGATTCGCGTTGGTGATCGCTGCAGGATTGGTCGACGAGAAATCGCGTTCGTAGAAGGTAAAGCGCGTGTCGTTGTCGATCTGGATGCCGTTATCGAGCTTCTTCGTGAACAGCGACGAGACGATATGCGTATCGCTCTTGTCGTGGTCCGTGTTGCGCACGTACGAAGTCGACGAATCCATGCCCGGCACGTTGTATTCGAGCACGGGCCGATAGATCCCGTCCGAGCCCTGCGCCGTAGGCACGCCATAGTCGGGCACGCCGTCACGGTGCAGATACGAATAACCCAGATGCCATTCGGTATTCGTGCCGATGCCCAGCCCCAGATCGAGCGCAACACCCGCGCGATTGTCCTTGACGTTATCGCGGTCCGGCGTGTTGCCGTTCTGGTACATGCCGTTCACGCGCAGCGCCGTCGTATCGCCAAGTTTGATATTGCTGTCGAGCGTCGTGCGATACGTCGAACCTGAGCCGCCGCTCTGATCGATGCTCGTCGAAGTCTCCAGGTTGGCGAGTTTCGACGTCTGGTTAATCAGCCCGCCAATGCTGCCCACGCCGAAGCTGTCGCCCGACGGCCCCTTAATGACCTGGACGCTGTCCACATCGAAACTGTCGCGCTTATAGGCGCCAAAATCGCGCAGACCGTCGATATAGATATCGCCCTTGGCCGAGAGGCCGCGAATCTTGAACTGATCGCCGCTCTGGCCGCCATTGCCTTCGCCGGTCGAAATCGTGATGCCGGGCACGTTCTTGAGGATCTGTTCAAGCGACGTGGCCTTTTGCTGCTCGATCAATTCGTGCGAGACGACATCGACGGTTTGCGGCATCTCCTTCACGCTGTCCGGCAGACGCGCGATACCCGTGGACGCCTCATTGTTGTTCGCGGGCATCGAGGCCGAAACCGCGATGGTTGGCAGCGCGCCGCCTTCCGCGGCGGGATTCACCGCTGCTTGCGCGACGCTGGCCGTGCCGTCGCTTTTGGGCTTCGCGTTTGACGGGTTTGCCGCATTTGCCGCGTTTGCTGGGTTCTCGGCTGCGGCCTGCGTGGCCTGTGCCTGCGCGCAGGCCATGAACGGCACCGATGTCAGCGTGAGCGCCACGCCTGCCCTGGCCGTGCCGGAAAGAAGGCGGGAAATCGCCAGCGATACGACTGTCTGCTTCATCAAGATACTCCGGGTTTCGTCGATTTCGAGTTGTAGTGATTCGGACAACGAATAAATTCCGAGCGCCCGCCAACCTCACAGTCGAAACGACTGGACGGCGGGTTATGCGTCGTGGCGCGTCAAAGGATTCGGAGCACGGCGAACGCGGTCGGCCGGACGGCGTCGGGCGTCATCGCTAACGCGGCGCGTGCGCGCCGGGTGAACCGGGTGAATCGCGCATACGGCCGGGCGTTTCGTGTGCTGGGTCCCGCGGTGGCGGCAGGCTGCGCGGGGAGATGTAAGCGAATCGAATAATGCGTAATGAAATCGCAGGCAGAAATATAAGGTCAGTTCACGAAGATGTAAACGATTCTTATTTGCAGATCGGAGGCGAATATGTTACCTTACATTACAACAAGAAAGAATCGTAATGAAATCAGCGATTTGTTGTTTGCGCAACGAAATTGCCTGAGGAAATGCAGAGATCGCCCGCGTTTTGCGGGCGTATTTTGACGCGCGACCAGAGGCCGGGAAAAGATGCAAAGCTTACAAGCGTGCCAAATTCGTGGCGAAGTCGGCGCAGATATCGACCCGTTAAGCGCCCTATGCCTGAGGCGGCAGAAGCGCCAGCAACAGGCGCCGCAACTGTAGACATTCGTCCGCGCTGAGCCGGGCGGTCAGAATGCGCTCGACCTCCTCGACACGCGGACGCAGGGCCGCGAGCTGCTTTTTGCCGCCCGCGGTCAGGAACAGCACATAACTGCGCTTGTCGACTGGATCGTCGGTGCGCCGGATGAGGCCGTTGCGAACCATGCGCGCGACGAGATCGGCAATGGTCGAGCGATCCACGTCGAGATCGTCGCCAAGTTGCCGCTGATTGATGCCCGGCCTGTCGTGCAGGATTTCGAGCGCGGCATACTGCACGCTCGTAATCTCTGCGGAGACTTCGCTGAGCCAGACCGCAACGTGGCGCTGCTGGGCGCGCCGTACCAGGCTGCCGGTGAATCTTGCGAGCGCTTCGGCCTCGTCGGCGCGCTTATCCAGTTTGATTGCCAATTTCGCAGTGTCGAAGAAAGTCAGCGCCAGCGAAATATCGGCCTGAAAAAGGCGCTCAATTCCGCGTAGGCGTCCAGAGGTAAAACATGGGCGACGTACTGGTCGGGACGGACCACCACCAGCGCGCCTCGTTCGCGGTCGATGCCGCGCGCGTCGAAGATATCAGCCGCCGCGTCGCTCGTAAATGCTTTCTCGTAGTCGACCAGACCATAGCGGCCCTTGCGCGGCAGCAGGAGACCGTGCAGCGCTTCCACACGCAGTTCGCGATGCGCCTGCTGAAACACCGCGCGCACGTCAAGCACGCTGTCGATATCGGCGTCTTCGGGCGTGGCGAGCCGCAGCACGGAATCGGGCGCGGCCAAGAGATGCTCGCACAGCGCGTGGAGCGCTTGCTGACGTGCATCGGCGAACGCGTAGAGACGCCAGCGGCCATCCGCGCGCGCAGCGTGACCAAGATGGACCGGCTTCGCGTCGGCGAGGCGAATCACCGGCGCGGAATGAAAGCGCGTGCCGATCGCAAAGCCGCTGGCGAGCGCCTGATGCGTAGCTTCGCCCGTGAGCGTACCAGGCTTGTAACGCGTCGCGACGCCGGCCGTATAGCGCCCTGCTCGCACGAAATACGCCTGCAATTCGGCGGGATCGACGCCGCCCGCTTCGGGCCGGTGCGGGTCTTTCGGCGGCGCGGCCATCATCGCCGACCATTCCTTGTCGAAATCGATCAGCTCCTGCGCGACCGGTTGGCGCTCGTCCGAATAGGTGCGCAGCAGATCCGCGTGACTGCGCCCTTCCAGCACCGCAGCGAGTTTCCAGCCCAGATTGAAGCCGTCCTGCATCGACACGTTCATGCCCTGCCCGGCCTTCGCACTATGCGTGTGACAGGCGTCGCCGGCGATAAACACGCGCGGTTCGCGAGGCGTGCCATCCAGTGCGATAGCATCGTCGAAGCGATCGGTCAGACGCTGCCCCACTTCGTACACCGAGAACCAGGCGATTTCCTTCACGTCGAGCGTATAAGGCTGCAGAATCCGCTGCGCGGTTTCGATAATACGATCGACGCCGGTCTGCTTGATGCCATCGCGATTCTCCGGCGTGACCTCGCCGAGATCGACATAAAAGCGCACGAGATAACCGCCCTCGCGTGGAATGAGGAGCAGATTGCCCTTGCTCGCGGATTGAATTGCCGCCTTGAGACGAATATCCGGAAAGTCAGTGACGGCGAGCGCGTCCATCACGCCCCACGCATGATTGGCCGCGTCGCCGCGCAGCGTTTGCCCGATGGCCGCACGTACGCGGCTACGCGCGCCGTCACACCCCACGACATAGCGCGCCCGCACGACGACCGGTTCGGCAGCGCCGTCCGCATCCGTGCGTCGCAGTGTGACGCGTACCGGATAGTCATCGTTGTTGTCGCGCTCGACGTTGACCACTTCGAGACCGTAATCGGGTTCGAGCCGCTGCGACGAACAGCGCATCGCATCGAGCAGATAATCCTGGATGCGCGCCTGATTGACGATGACGTGTGGAAATTCCGATAAACCTGTTTCGGTGTCCTGAACACGACCGGTACGCTTGATGGCGCCCCGGTCATGCTGATCGGGCCGCCAGAATACGGTTTCGTTGACCCAATACGCCTCGCGCAGCAGACGATCGCTCAGGCCGAACGCTTCGAACATTTCTACAGTGCGACATGCGATGCCATCCGCCTGTCCCATCTGCAACGGTCCATTGCGACGCTCGACAATACGCGTCCTGATGGACGGAAAGCGCGCAAGTTGCGCGGCAAGCACAAGTCCGGCAGGACCGCTTCCGACGATCAGCACATCGACGGGATCAAGTGTCAGGCTTTGCGGCGCCCCCTGGGCAGGCGCCTCGATGGTTGGGTCGCCAACGTGAAAGCCGTTGAGATGGAACTGCATGTCTTCCTCCATTTATCGCATGTCATCGCGATGGAGAATATACTCCGTACACCAACCATTTAGAAGCACTTCAGGGCATCCCTGATGTTTACCCTGATTCTGGTTGTGCCTGGCGGTCGCGGACCTGCAGGAGGAAGACAGTGACGAGAAAAACCTTGCTAGCCGAATCGCGCGTAAAGCCATTGCTGCGCCCAGGTCTGGGCATAAGCAATGGCATCCTCGCGGATTTCGAATCCGGCGAGGTCGCCGCTCAAATGCACATCATATTCACTGCCATCGGGACGTTTTGTGCTAATGCGCACATGCGCCATGTACTCGCCATCCGCACGACGCGGCGTGGGGTCAATGCGGAAACGTGTCGAATCTAAACGCATACTTCTACCTTTTAAAATGTACCGGAATTCGTTCAAGCCTTCATATCGAGCACGGTCTCGCCTGGCGAGCACATATCGATCAGATGTTCCGCGTAGGCAATGGATGCTCGCCGCGCATCGCCCGCATTGAGAAACGGCGTCTTGACCAATACGCCGAAAACGCGGCTTCTTGGCGCGTGAGGAAGCCCATCGGCCTCCTGGATACGGACTGCCGCATCGAAACCCTCGTCGTAATTGCGTCCAAAACCCGCCTGGGTTGGCAGATGCGGAAAAACAAACGGGTAAATCTCGAGTCCACGATAAAAGCGAACAGTGGTTGTCATGGAGCCAGCTCCTTGGTCTCGCACGTTGTGCGGAGGATCCAGAAAAGGACGCAGCAAATGCACCGGTTCATGCCGATGCAATGTCTGAGGTGGTCTGCGAGGGAGAGAAGCAGCTCGGTGCCCGAACGGGCGATAGAAGAGGCGCGGGGATCGGTCGCAGGTCGACTGATACAACCATCCTACGCTGATCCCGGCGTTTGTATAGCGAAAGTTGAATTCGCAGAAGCTTGCCGCAAGTCACGCCAGGCAGGGCGCGCAGCGATATGGGGCAGCACAGGGCCACATCGTGCGATCCGAAGAACGGCCCATTTCGCAAAACAGTTACAAGTTAAACATTGACGCTTGCGCCTTCCTGCGGTTAGTGTGTCGCCTGAAGTTCAAGAAGTTCGATTGCTGTTCATCAATTGCTCGCTCCCAAGCGGTATTCGTGGTCCTCTCCCTCCTTGACGCTTCAAGCGCTCTTTCACAGAGCAAAACTTTTTATTTGTTAATCAAGGATTTTCCATGGATACCGGTATCGTCAAGTGGTTCAACGACAGCAAAGGCTTTGGCTTCATCGCTCCTGATAACGGCGGCGACGACCTGTTCGCGCATTTCTCCGAAATCAAGACGGACGGCTTCAAGACGCTGGCTGAAAACCAGAAAGTGACCTTCGAAACGAAGCAAGGCCCGAAGGGCCTGCAAGCGGCTAACATCAAGCCGCTGTAAAGTTTGAAGGACCCGGCCTCCGGAAACGGACGCCGGGTTGCAGCGAATCCTCGCGGAGCATTTTGTCTCCCACAGTTAGCGCGACCTCCCCAAAGCTGAACCTGTTCAATCAGCAGCTTGCCAGGCGCCACGCGCCTCGTTGCACTTCACTTTCCCCTCCGGCTGCAACAGCCCTTCTCATTCCGACTGCTTGAGATTCAGCCTGCAATGGCTTGAACCGGCTCACCCGTGCATCTTTCGCACGGCGCGCCAGCACTCGTACATCATTAAAATTAAAATGCAAAACAAACAAATTCAGCAATATAACGGCTATGCCGTTCACCCCTCGGCACATCGTTTGCCCGACGGTAGTTTTTCATCCAACCTGCTGCTCGAACGCACCTTCGAACGCACCGATAGCGCGCGCACCGAAGGCCGCTACCAGTTCTATTCGCTCGATTACTTCACGAGTGAAGAGCAGGCGCTGCAGCACTCGCGACACTGGGCACGCAATTGGGTCGACACGCGCGGTTAAGCGCGACGCCTTCCGTAATGCAGGGTTGAACGCTAGTTGAAACTCTGCACCATGCGCAATTTGATTGCCGTCATGATGTCACGGCGGCACACACCAAATGCCACTAGAAAGGCGTCATCGGCATTTTCGAATGACGCCTGGATATAGCGCCCTTGCGCCGGATGAATGAATTCGGCCATCGAAAATTCTTT
>NZ_DASZJJ010000333.1:0-19957 GCF_035948235.1 Paraburkholderia sp.
AGGGGAAGTGGGTATAGAACGCTGCGCCGCTCAAGCCGATCGACGCCATCAAGGCGTCGACCCCGGTGGACGCGAAGCCATCCTGCTTCGCAATTGCCCGGCTGCTCTCGATGAGCTTGCGTCGCGTTTCTTCCTTGTGAGAGCTCGAATAGCGCATGTCGAATTCCGGGTTGATTGAGCCGGCAGAATAGCATAACCGTCGTTCAGTTAAAGAGTGTTCATCTATCGCCTTGATCGATCAAAGCAAGGCATTGCATGGGGAGACAGACGCATGAAAACAGTCGAGTTTTACTTCGATTTTGGCAGCCCTGCGAGTTATCTCGCGTGGACCCAGTTACCGGCCATCGCGGCGCAATACGACGCCCGGCTCGTCTACCGGCCCGTCCTGCTGGGAGGCATCCATAAGGCGACCAACAACGCTTCGCCGGCCGCTATTCCTTCCAAGGGGGCGTGGATGCAGGTCGATCTCGCGCGTTTCGCGCGGCGCTATGGCGTTCAGTTCCAGCACAACCCGTATTTCCCGATCAACACGTTGATGCTCATGCGTGGCGCGACGGGCCTGCAGATGCAGGACGAGGCGCTTTTCCTGCGATATGTCGATGTGGTCTACCGCGCGATGTGGGAGCAGCCGCGCAATATGGCCGATCCGGCGATCATCGGGGAGGTACTCGCGGCGGGCGGCCTCGACGTGTCGCTGTTGTTGCAGTTGACGGAAAGTCCTGTCGTGAAGGCAAAGCTGAAGGAGGACACCGAGGCGGCGGTGGCGCGCGGCCTCTTCGGTGCGCCGACGATGTTCGTCGGCGACGAGATGTTCTTCGGGCAGGACCGGCTCGATTTCGTCAAGGAAGCGCTGGGCTAGCCGTCGCCATAGCCTACCCAGCCGGGGTGGGCGTTCCCGCAACGGTCTGCGCTTAACCTCTCAAATGGCCAAGGTGCGCTTGCGTTCGATCGCAAGCGCCACAACTCAAAAAGAGGGGATGAACATGGGTGTTCTAAGCGGAATTCGCGTGCTGGAATTCGAAGCGATCGGGCCTGCGCCGTTCGCCGTCATGCTGCTGGCCGATATGGGGGCCGACGTGCTTCGCATCGACCGGCCGCAGGCGCCCGAAGACCTCGGGCCAAAGCGCACGGGCAAGATCGTCAACGTGCCGGGGCGCGGCCGCCGCTCGGTCACGCTCGATCTCAAGGAGCCAGGCGCGATCGAGGCCGCGCTCGATCTGATGTCGACCGCCGATGTCGTGATCGAAGGCTTCCGGCCCGGCACGATGGAGCGGCTGGGGCTAGGGCCGGATGTGGCGCTGGCGCGCAATGCCCGGCTCGTCTATGGCCGTATGACCGGCTGGGGGCAGAGCGGGCCGCTCGCTGCGAGTGCGGGTCACGACCTCAACTACGTCGCCCTTTCTGGCGTGCTGTCGGGCATCGGCCGGGCGGGCGAAGCGCCCGTGCCCCCGCTCAACCTGGTGGGCGATTACGGCGGGGGCGGCATGTTGCTCGCGCTGGGCGTGGTCGCGGCGCTGCTGAACGTGCAGCGCGGCGGATGCGGCCAGGTCGTGGATGCGGCGATGGTCGAGGGCGCGGCGCAGTTGGGATCGGTCGTATGGGGATTGCTTGCTTCCGGGAACTGGACCGAACAGCGCGAGAGCAATCTGCTCGATGGCGGTACGCCCTGGTATGACAGTTACCGCACGAAAGATGGCCACTACATGTCGGTCGGCTCTGTGGAGTCCAGATTCTACGGACAACTGATCGAAAAACTTGGGCTCGCCAATGCGGATCTGCCGAAGCAGCATGACCGAAACGGCTGGCCCGTTCTGCGTGAACGGTTCAGCGCTGCGTTTCTGAGCCGTACGCGCGATGAATGGTGTGCGATCTTCGAAGGTTCCGATGCGTGCGTGGCGCCCGTGTTGAGCTTTTCGGAAGCGCCTTCGCATCCGCACAATCGTGCGCGCGCGAGCTTCGTGGAAGTCGCCGGTGTCGTGCAACCGGCCCCGGCGCCGCGCTTCTCGGCCACGCCTTCAGCCGCTGGCGCGCCCGCGCCGGAGCGAGGCGAGCGTGGTCGCGCGGCGCTGAGCGATTGGGGTTTCGACGCGGCTTCAATTGCGCGGTTGCGCGAGCTTGGACTCGGTTACCGCGATTGAAAAAGCAGCGAGGCGGGAAAGACCCGCCTCGCTCTTGCTGTCTCCTTCCTTGGTCGGCGGTCTGGATGGTGAGGGCAGGCGCCGTTCGCCATCGGGCTCGAACTTTTCCACCACGCGGCGGTCGTCTCGCAAGACGCTGCGGTTGATCTGCAGCTGGCTTTCCTGAACTGGATCGGTTGGGCAAGGCCCAGTGCTCAGGGCTGTACGGAGCGCGCGACATGCGCTGCAGGCTCAGCCAGATAGAGGTCGTCGATCAGATGGGCGCGGCGCGCCCGTGCGACAGCCTGATTGACATAGCCCTTGTCGGCAATTTCGTTGGCGTCCATCGAGGGCGGCTCGGCCATCAGCATGAGCCGCTGGATGGCGAGACTGGCTCCCTGTTCGCCCTGGCTTTGCAGGCGCCGGCTTAAGGCGTCGATCACGATCGGGTGCGCGGCAAGGGTGGCCGCGTCAAGGCCCGCGAGTTCGGGCGCGAGGCCTTGGCAGGCCGCGACGTTGGGCCATGCGAGCGCGCCAAGATATGCCTGATCGTGCCCGCAGATCACGGCATCGGCGAGCAGCGGCGCGCAGCTATCGAGCAGCGCGAGACGCACCGCGCCCGTGCGGACCCAGGTTCCGTTGGCGAGCTTGAAGTCTTCGACGACGCGGCCCGCGAACAGCATGCCCTGCGAGGGATCTTCGGGGTCGGCCAGGCGCACGGCGTCGCCCAGACGAAAGAAGCCTTCGTCGTCGAACGCGGCTGCGCTTAGCTCAGGATTCTTGATATAGCCGCTGAACACGTTCGCGCCGCGCATGCGGATCTCGTAGCGGCCGTCACCGCCTTCGAGCGGCAGCAGCTTGACCTCGGAACCCGGAACCGGCGTGCCGATATTGCCGGGCGTTGCGGTGGCCGAGCCGCAATAGGTGCCCATGCCGCTGGTTTCCGTGCAGGCGAGGCCGGTGAGGAACGCGATGCGCTCGCCGGAGACTCTCTCCGCGACGCGCTGGATACGCTCGCGCACCTCGACGGGCAGGCTCGCGCCGCCGTAGCCGAAGTAGTGGACCCTTGAGAACAGCTTCGCGGCGAGTTCGTCGTCGCGTTCGAGTTCATTGGCGAGCACCGTCCAGGCGGACGGCACGCTCGTGAAAATCGTGGGCGCGACGTCGCGGAGGTTGCGCACGGTGCGCTCGATCAGACCGGGCAAGGGCCGTCCGTCGTCGATATAGTGCGTCGCGCCGAACTGGATCGAGCGGCCAAGATTGAGCACGCCGCCAAGACCGTGATGCCACGGCAGCCAGTCGAGGAAGACGGGTTCGGTGTCGTTCAGGAAAGCGAGGTTATCGGCGAAATAGGCGGCGACCGCCTTGATATTGCGGTAACTCAGCGGTACGCCCTTGGGCACGCCGGTCGAGCCCGAGGTGAACAGGATGCGCGCGATGGAGTCGGGCTCGATGGCGGCGCGTGCGGCCGCCATCGCGCTGCGGTGCGCGGCATCGAGTTCGGTGCCTGCCAGTCTGGCCCAGGCGATCTGCTGGGCACCCGCACCGTGGACCGCGATCACCGGGGCGTTTGTGTCCTTGAGCGCGGCGAGCGCCCGTTCAAAGCGCGCCGGATCCTGCACGAAGAGCGCGGCAGGCGGCACCATCTCGCAGACGTTCTTCAGGCGCGCGAAGTCCTGGCTGAGCATCGCATAGGCCGGCGAAACCGGTGCGGTGGGAATCCCCACGTATTCGGCGGCAAGCAGGACGATGGCCTGCTCGATTGAATTTCCCGACAGCAACATGAGCGGCCGCGACTGCCCAAGACCCATGTCGAGCAGTGCAGCGGCGACTTTTTGCACCTGCTGCCACAGTTCGCTCCAGCTTAGCTTGCGCCAGGCGCCGTCGCTGTCGCGCTCGCAGAAAGCGGCGGTGTCGCCGCGTACGCGGGCCCAGCCTTCCAGGAAATCGGCGAAGCTGCATTGTGTGATAGCGGGAGGCGGGGCGGCGGGGCGAAGGATCAGGCTGCCGTCGCTGCGCCGCTCGACCAGGGTGCGTCGCACAGGCATATGTACTGGACGGACGGGAACCGTCTGCCGGGAATGGGCCATCGGCGTCATCGGGTGGCGTCTCCTTGGTGTGTGCTCACAGCCCTGCGGGCCGGGCACATCGGTTTGTTGGGGGCGTTATGCCAGCGCCTGGCGCATCGGGCGCAAACCCCATAAAACAGGATAGCCGCGCACCCGGACGCCCGAACCACCCGAACCGGGTAGCGCTAATGAGGGCGCCGGCAACGCGCGTTTTACGGCTCGAGGCCCCGATCGCGCATGCGGGCAACGGCTTCGTCGCGGCTCGATACGCCGAGCTTGCCGTAGATGTTCTTGAGGTGCCACTTGACCGTTTCCGGCGAGATGCCGAGGGTGCGGGCGATTTTCTTGTTCGGCAGGGTCTGGGCGAGCAGGCTGACCACCTTCGCCTCGCGCTCGCTGAGCGCATCGATGCCGGCCGGCGCTGCGCCGCCAGGCGCGACGGCAGCGAGCGTCGTGCCCGCGAGGCTCGCGGCGTGGACTTGCGCGTCCTTGAGCCGGTCCACGTAAAAGGCGAGCACCGGCTCGCCGGGTTCCTCGCTCACGACTTTGCTGGCGAAGTCCACGACGCCGGCACCCGCGTCGAGGAGGCTGCGTACGAGACCCAGACGGTGACCCAGACGCAGCGCGGCGAGCGCGCTCTGGCGCGCCGCGTCAGGACGTGAGCGCTGTAGATCGACGAGTGCCGACAGCATGCGCAAGCGCGCAACCTGATGCAGCCAGCCATGCTCGCCGCAGAAGCCGATCAGCGCGTGCAGATGCGCGACCGCGCCTTCGAAATCCTCGTGCGCGATGCACCAATGCACGCGCGCCTCCTCGGCGAGCGCATGGACTTCGCGCCACGTCAGCGGACGCGTGGGGCGCAAACGCGCCGCGATGGCGGCGAGCTGCATGAGGTCGGATTCGGCGTCGTCGAACTGTGCGCATTGCAGGTGGCGCTGAACCTGCGCCGCCAGGCTGTGGGCGGCAAGACGCGGCAGGTCGTGCCGCAGCGCGAATTCTTCGAGCCGCTCGAGGTACGCGAACGCGTCGAGCCGATGCCCCTCGACCCAGTGCGCAGCCGAAAGCACCTTGAGCACACGCAGCACGGAGTCGGGAATGGAGACGCGCTCCAGCACGTCGACGCGGTCCTCCAGCAGCTTGCGCGTGGCGGCGATATCGTTGAACTCGTAAAGCGCTTCGCCAAGTTGCGCGGCGGCGAAGCAGTCCGGCTCGGCGGCGCTCGCGCGCTGCTGGCTGGCTTGGGCGAGCACGTCGCGGCTGATGCGTTCGACTTGCGAGAACTGCCCTTCGAGCGCATAGCTGAAGCCCACCAGGCACCGCCCGTTGAGCACGCCCGCCGACGTGCCCATCAACGGCGAGCCGCCGATCAGCGGGCGTGTGGTATCGAGCTGCGCGGAACGGGCCAGCTCGTACTCGCCGCAACGCATGTGCAGCCACGAGAGCAGGTTGTTACGCGCGCCGATGAAGAAGCTGTCGGCGCCCGCCGGCGCGGCGAGCAGCGCCGGGAGGTGGGCCCGTGCGCTGTCCGGATCGTCGCGCTGGACGTCGACGGCCACACTCAGCAGCGTCAGCCGGTAGCGATCGTGCGGTGCATCGGCGGGAATGTCGGCTTTGAGGCGCGCGATGCTAGCTGCGCAGGCCGCGAAATCGCGTGCATACAGTTCGAGTTGCAGACGCCACAGACGCAGGCCGATATGAGCCTCGACCTGGGCATGCGGCAGCAGGCGGATGAGCGCGACGAGCTTGCGCAGGTCGCCCGCCACCTGGAGGTCGCGTGCCGCCTTGAGGACGAGGTCGGCGGCGGCGTCGGGCTGCCCGGCCTGCAGCGCGTGGCGCACTGCTTCGTCCGGCAGATCGTGATCGCGGAACCAGCGCCAGGCGGCGTCGTGCACGGCGCGCTGCGTCGCCTCGCTACGCTCGCGCAGGCGCTGGCGCAGCGTTTCGCGAAAGAGAGGATTGAGCCTGTACCACGTCTTGTTGCCGACCAGCTCGATCTGCGCAATGAACAGGTTGTCGGTTTCGAGCCGGTCGAGCAGGGCGGGGATCTCCGCAGACGACTGCTCGTCGCCGACCAGCGCGACGCACAGCGACGAGCACCAGCGCGCGCACACCGACGTGCGGATCAACAATTCGGTTTCGCTGGACGACAGACGCGAAAGCACTTCGCGATCGAAGTAGGCGGCGAATGCGCTGGCATCGTGCAAGGGGGCGTCGGCGACGGGCTGGCCGGCGCTTGTGCCTGCTCCGGTGGTGGAATGCGTGGCTGCTCCCGATGCCGCGCGGCGGCGCTTCAGGCGCATGGCGAAAAGCTGCAGTCCGGCCACCCAGCCATCGGTGGTCTCGTGCATCTCACGGGCGTCGTGTTCACTGACGTTGCCGAGTTGCGCGCGCAGGTATTCGGCGGACTCCTCGAACGTAAAGCGCAGGTCGCGCATGTCGAGTTCGAGCAACATGCCCTGGTCGCGCAGGCGCCCAAGCGAAATCGGGCAGGTGCCGCGCGAAACCAGCACGACGTGGAGATTGGGCGGCGCATAGTCGAGCAGCCATTGCAACGCCCGGTGGCTGCGCGCGTCGGTAATGTGATGCAGATCGTCGATGACGAGGGCAAGATCGCGCGTGCGGTTGCCGATGCCGCGCACCAGCGCGATAACGGTGCGCTCGACCGCTTCGTCGTCCATGCCGCGGCCGCCGAACAGGCTCGCCTCCTGGCAGATATCGGCATCGACCTGCGCGAGACTGGCCACCAGGCTGTCGATGAAACTCGCGAGACCATTGTCGTCCGGCGACAGCGTCAGCCACGCGAGATCGAAGCCGAGGGGGAGCAGGGCCTCACGCCAGGCGACCAGCAAGGTCGTCTTGCCGCAACCGGCCGGCCCCTGAACCAGAATGCAGCGTTTGCGCCGGGCTTCAATAAGCTTGTCGATCAGGCGCGTGCGCGCGACCGTACGCGTCTTGTTGCGCGGCGCCATTACGCGGGAAGCGACACCGGCGGCATCTTTCTTTTCGGGCCGGTTCGCATCGGGGAGATCTGAACGTTGCGGCATATGCGCGTGCGCTTTCCATTCGATGTGCCGCCGATGCCTGGCACGTCTGATGATCTGTGGAGGATCGCACCATTGTAGCGCACGCCGTGACGGCGCCAGGGCCGCAGCGTGGTCTGCAAGTTCGCCGCCGGATTGCCGGCTCCGTCCACGGTGATCGCGAGCCACCTATCGTGGCGTGCATTGCCCGCCGGCAGCAGCTTCAACAATAGTTGCGCGCGTTGACCTTTCGTGTCCGTCATACGGGTTTCGATGTCGTAGAGGCTGTCTTCGCGCGCGTGGCCGGTGCAGACAATCTGCCGCGTCCGGTGGTTCAAGCGGTGGCGCGATGTTCAATAGTGTCTGACAGACGCAATGCTGTCCCCACCCGCAGCGGGTAGTTGAGAGTCCGCGAAAGCCCGCGTCACTGTTGCCATGCCCGCCCCCTTGCCGCGCACGAATCTCAAATATCTCGGGTATTCCCGTTCCCACCCCGTTCGGGTAGTTGAGCCTTTCGCAATGGCTGCAACACTGCGCCGCAGGTGCTGGACAAGGCCGACAGGTTCCACATTCGCCGCATCCATTCGATGCGGTCAGACAAAAAGAGGAGACGTGCATGCGATTGATGAGCCAGAGCATTTGCGGGGCCGCAGCAGCGCTGATTGCGACAAGCGCGGCGGCACAGTCCAGCGTGACGCTGTACGGTGTGGCCGATGTGTTTTTCCAATATCTCGAAAACGGCGCTAACCATTCATATTCGATGCGCAGCGGAGGTAACACGGGGTCGATGATGGGCCTGAAGGGCACCGAAGATCTTGGCAATGGGCTGAAAGCCGCATTCGATGTCGAGAGTGGTTTCAACATCAACAATGGCGCGCTATTCGCCGACACCACCGCGCTGTTCTATCGGCAGGCATGGGTCGGACTGAACCACGAAAAATACGGTTCGCTGACATTCGGTCGCCAGTATCAGCCGACTTTCTGGGTCGTCTATCCGACCGATCCGTTCCGCGGCAACGAAGTGCTGTCGCCGCTTTCGGCGGGCGTGCTGGCAGTCGATCGCAATACGCTCGCCACTCAGGCGGTCACGGGCCGCACCAGCAATTCCGTGCTCTACAAATCGCCGAATGTGGGCGGGTTCCAGCTCTACGCGATGTACGGCTTTGCCGCCACCGTCACGCAGCCGGTGCCGGAGAAATCGGGGAATACGCTCGACCTCGGTTTGTCGTACTCGGGTTACGGCCTGTATGCGGGTCTCGCGTACCAGTTCCAGCATTCCGGTACCGAAACCTATCCGGGGCTGCCCGCCGCGCTCAATCTGGTGGATACCGAACATTACACAGGTGCGCTCGGCTATCGCATCGGCATCGTCAACCTGCAGTTCAATTACAGCTACAACCGGCCGCACGACGCGGCCGCGCACTCGCTCGCCGCTGTGTTGGGGGCCGCCAGGTCCAACAGCCTGATGGAATTTGGCGCGACGATCCAGGCGACGCCGGCCGACGCCATCATGGTCGCCGGCTTCGAACGCAACGTGCGCGGCGTGCACGACAACACGCCGGGCGTAGAAGTCGGCGCCGATCACAGCTTGTCCAAGCGCACCTCGCTCTACATGCGCGCGGGCTATATGAGGAACAACGGCGCTGCGACGATGAGCTGGCCGGGTGTCACCGGCGCGGGAACCGGTACGACTCAGGTGCTTGGCGTCGTCGGCATGACGCACCGCTTTTGATCATCGGCGACCGGCGCAGTCCCGCCAACGGGGCGGGCGCCGCGCCTGCGCATAACACTCCACGAATCAGGGAGATTCTTTTATGAAGATCGCAAGAACCGGTCAGACGATTTTGTTCGGCATGCTGATGATGTGTGCGCTTGGCGCGCATGCCCAGAGCGAAGCTTCCTCGTCGCCCGCGCCGATGGCGAGTTCCAGTGGCGCGACGTCGTCGAAGGCCGCCGACCGCGCGCTGCGCCGCCGCGTGCTGACCGCGCTGGGCAAGGCAAAGGGTCTGCAAACGAGCGGTATCACCGTCCGTGCGCATGACGGCGCCGTGCTACTCGAAGGCTGGGTGCCCGAGCAGGCCCAGATCGACCAGGTGTCGCAGATCGTCGCAGCGGTGCAGGGCGTGACTTCGGTGAAAAACACGCTAACGCTTTCGACGTTCTGACGCGGCGCGAGCGGCGCAAGCGGCGTGGGGGTAAAGCGTCAACCAACGAATGAAGGGGATGAAATTGAAAGTCATGGTTGCAGTAAAACGCGTGGTGGACGCCAATGTGAAGGTCGGCGTCAGGTCGGACGGCATGGGCGTTGACATCGCCAGTGTGAAAATGTCGATCAATCCATTCGATGAAATTGCCGTGGAGGAAGCGGTGCGCCTGAAAGAAGCGGGCGTGGCGAGTGAGATCATTGCGGTTTCCTGTGGTGTTTCGCAGGCTCAGGAAACGCTGCGCACGGCCCTGGCGATGGGCGCCGATCGCGCGGTGCTGATCGAATCCAGTGACGAGATGCAGCCGCTGGCCGTAGCGAAGCTTTTGAAAGCGCTGATGGACAAAGAGCAGCCTTCGCTGATCATCCTGGGCAAGCAAGCCATCGACGACGATTCGAATCAGACCGGCCAGATGCTGGCTGCGCTGGCCGATCTGCCGCAAGCGACTTTCGCTTCGAAGATCACGGTTGCAGGCGGCAAGGCTACGGTTGCGCGTGAAGTCGACGGCGGCGCTCAAACGCTCTCGCTGACGTTGCCCGCGGTCGTCACGACGGACCTGCGCCTGAACGAGCCGCGCTACGTCACGCTGCCGAACATCATGAAGGCGAAGAAGAAGCCGCTGGAAACGATCACGCCATCGGATCTGGGTGTCGACGTCACGCCGCGTCTGAAAACGCTCAAGGTTGCGGAGCCGCCGAAGCGAACGGCCGGCGTGAAAGTCGCCGACGTCAACACGCTGGTCGAAAAGCTCAAGACCGAAGTCAAAATTCTGTAAGGATGGCGAAACAAAATGACGAATCTGGTGAATCTGGTAATTGCGGAACATGACAATCAGTCGATCAAGGCGGCAACGCTGAACACGGTTGCTGCCGCACAGAAGATCGGCGGCGACGTGCATGTGCTGGTCGCTGGCCACAACGCGCAAGCTGCGGCTGACGCAGCGGCGAAGATCGCAGGCGTTGCGAAGGTGCTGCTCGCCGACGCGCCGCAACTCGCGCAGGGTCTCGCTGAGAACGTCGAGGCGACCGTTCTGGGCATCGCGAAGAACTACTCGCACATCCTGGCTCCGGCAACGGCAGCGGGCAAGAACGTGACGCCGCGTATCGCCGCGAAGCTGGACGTCGCTCAAATCAGCGATATCACGGCTGTGGACTCGCCGGATACGTTCGAGCGTCCGATCTATGCAGGTAACGCCATCGCGACGGTGCAATCGGCGGATCCGGTCAAGGTCATCACGGTTCGTACGACGGCGTTCGACGCGGTGGCAGCCGTTGGCGGCAGCGCATCGGTCGAAATGCTGGAAGCCGCGGCCGGCACCGGAAAATCGGCGTTCGTTGGCAGCGAAATCACAAAGCTCGACCGTCCGGAACTTACGAGCGCGAAGATCGTCGTTTCGGGTGGCCGTGGTCTGGGCAGCGCCGAGAACTACACGCAAGTGCTCGAACCGCTGGCAGACAAGCTCAACGCGGCACTTGGCGCATCGCGCGCCGCTGTGGACGCGGGCTACGTGCCGAACGACTATCAGGTGGGGCAGACCGGCAAGATCGTCGCGCCGCAGTTGTATGTTGCGGTCGGCATCTCGGGTGCGATCCAGCATCTGGCGGGCATGAAGGGTTCGAAGGTCATCGTCGCGATCAACAAGGACGAAGAAGCACCGATCTTCAGCGTGGCCGATTACGGTCTTGTCGGCGATCTGTTTGCGGTCGTGCCGGAACTGGCCGCGACTATCTGAGCAGAAATGCAAAAGGTCCGGCAAACGCCGGACCCGTCATTAAAGCGCGCGGCGTTCGCCGCGCGCTTTGTCGCATCCTTCGTCAAATCGTTACCGACTTGCACTCGAGAAATTCCTCAAGCCCTTCGGCGCCATATTCGCGACCATTGCCGGACATCTTGTAGCCGCCGAACGGCACGTTGACATCGAGCATGGCGCCGTTGATACGCACCGAGCCCACACGCAGGCGCGCGGCGACCTTGCGGGCGCGCTCCGGGCTGCCGGAGGCAACATAGGCCGCCAACCCATAGACGCTGTCGTTGGCAATGCGGATTGCGTCCTCTTCGTCTTCGTAGGGAATCATCGTCAGTACGGGGCCGAAGATTTCTTCGCGCGCAATCGCCATGTCGTTGTGCACGTTGGCGAAGATGGTCGGCCGCGTGTAGAAGCCACGCGGCAGTCCCTCGGGTCGACCGGGGCCGCCTGCCGCCACGCGTGCGCCTTCCTCGATTCCCGTCGCGATCATCCTTTGAACCTTTTCGTACTGCAGACGGTTCGAGATCGGGCCCATGCGCGTGGCGGGATCGGTGGGGTCGCCCACGGTCAGGGCGTTCGCGGTAGTCGCCGCGATCGCCACGGCTTCTTCGTAGCGCACGCGCGGCACCAGCATGCGGGTAGGCGCCACGCAGGTCTGGCCGGAATTCGCCATGCACTGCGCGACGCCGCCCGAGACGGCGATCTGCAGGTCTGCATCGTCGAGGACCAGCAAAGCCGACTTGCCGCCCAGTTCCTGAGCCACGCGCTTGACGGTGGGGGCGGCACTGATCGCGACCTCGACGCCCGCGCGGGTCGAACCGGTGATCGAGACCATATCGACATCGGCATGGGTGGCCAGTCGCGTGCCAACCACACGGCCTTCGCCGAACACCATGTTGAACACGCCTGCGGGCGTGCCCGCCTCGTGCATGATTTCGGCGAAGATGATCGCATCGAGCGGCGCGATCTCCGAAGGCTTGAGCACCACGGTGCAGCCCGCGGCAAGCGCGGGCGCGACCTTGGCCACGATCTGGTTAAGCGGCCAGTTCCACGGCGTGATGAGTGCGGCCACGCCCACAGGCTCGCGGCGCACCGTGCTGTTGCCATGCGTGGTTTCGAACGCATAGTCGCGCAAGGTGTCCAGCGCCGCGCGCAGGTGCGCAAGACCAATCGGCGCCTGCAGCACATTGCACAGCGAAATGGGCGCGCCGATTTCCTTGCATACCGCCTGTGCAATCTCGGGCAGGCGTCGCTGATAGATCCCGGCGATCCGTTCAAGCAGCGCCATGCGCACTTCGCGGCTCGATTCGGACCAGTGCGGGAAGGCGTTGCGTGCTGCGGCGATTGCGCGATCGGCATCTTCGATCGTGCCCATCGCCAGCTTGCCGGACGGCTCTTCCGTAGCCGGATCGACGATGTCGAAAAAGGTGGCGCCGGGCAACGGTTCGAGCCATTCGCCGCCGATATAGAAACGGTTCAACAATCTCATAGCGTGCTTCCTTGTAGTGAGGTGCGTGCCGTTCAGACCGGACGGTTGCCGATCACCGTCGCGCGCATCATCTGGCGCACGGCCGGGAAATAGTCCTGGATGGCGTAGTGCTGGCACGAGCGGTTGTCCCAGAACGCAATCGTGTTCGGACGCCACTTCAGGCGCACCTGATACTCCGGCGCCTGGGCCTGGCGCAACAGATACTGGAGCAGATCCAGTTCCGCCAGCTTGAAGTCGAAGCCCACGCGATACCGGTCCACCGTCTTGTGGCCATAGTTGACCAGGTGCGTGGTGAACGCTTCGTTCACGTAGAGGATCTTCTCGCCGGTTTCGGGATGCGTGCGCACGACCGGGTGGATGGCCGGCGGGAAACGCTTGCGCATTTCGTCGTGCTGGTCCTCCGGCACAACGATGCCGAACAGCGGCAGAAAATCGTGCGCGGCCTTGAGGTCGGCGATCTGCGTCTTGACATCGTCGGGCAGGTTTTCATAAGCGGCCACCATGTTGATCCACATGGTGTCGCCGCCCACTTCGGGACACTGCACGCAGCGCAGCATCGAGCCCATCGACGGAACCTCGCGCCACGACACGTCGGAGTGGTAGAGATTCTCGCGTCCGCGTTTCGACTCGCCGCGGCCGAGGACCGCGAGTTCCGGATGATCGGGATGATGCGGGAAGGTGGGGTGCACTTCCAGCTCGCCGAAGCGGCGCGCGATGGCGACGTGCTGGGCCGGGCTGATGTCCTGATCGCGGAAGAACAGGACCTTGTATTTCAACAGCGCGCGACGCAGCGCGAGATACGTCGCGTCGTCGAGCGGCTCGCGCAGGTCGATGTCCGCGATTTCGGCGCCGATCGTCGGGGTCTGGCGAATGACGGTGAAAGGCCAGCTTTCGGCTTGCGCCACGCTGGCCGAGGTCTCGCTACGGGCGCTGAGGGTTGCTTCCATGTCATATCTCCATAAGTTTCACATCAGACGGTGAGTGGCGCCGCATCGCGGTTGAACAGGCGCAGCGATCGCTCGGGATGGAGCCAGCGCAGCGCCACGAGGGCCGCGACGATCAGCAGCACCGCCGTCACGACGATGCCGGACTCGTAGGCATGACTGCCCGCGTTCGCGTGCGACTCCACGAGCCGGCCCATCGCGACGGGGCCCACGGCGGCGCCCAGGCTGGCAACGGCGGTATTGATCGCGATGACCGAACCGCGCTGGGCGGCCGGGACCATCTCCGCGAGCATGGCGGGTGCGACAGAAAGGCATAGCGTGGGCAGCGCCCCGGCGACGGCGTAGAAGAGCACCTTCTGGACGGGCGTCAGGTCCAGCGTTGCCAGTGCGATGAACAGCAGCGCGCCGCCCATCATGGCGAAGCTGGAGAGACGCACACGTGCGTCGCGGCTGGTCGCGCCGCGTCGCATCATGCGCTGCGACAGCACGCTCAAGCCGATGTTGACGGGCGCCGCGAAGGCGATGACGAGCGCAAACCAGCGGCCCGACGCGATGCTGCTAAATCCGAGACCTTTTTCCAGGTAGGTGGGTAGCCAGGTGACGGTCTGGCCGAGCAGCCAGTAGGCCGCGAAGCCGAGCAGGAATACGCAGAGCACCGACGCATCGGTCAGTATCCTGAGATACGGCAGGCGCTCTGGCGCGAGGCTGGCCGGATCCGCATCGAGAGAATGGTTTTTGCGCATGCGCTCGGCAAGCGTGCCTTCGCGGCCGAGGCACAGCCACAGCACGCACCAGACGCAACCGACCGCGGCGAGCACAAAGAAGTTGGCGCGCCAGCCCCAATGCAGCGTGATGAGCGGAATGCCGAGACCGGCCAGGATCATGCCGAGGATGGCGCCTTGATTGATGACGGCCACCGGCACGCTGCGCTTCTGGTCGGGAAACCATTTGAACAGCGCGTGAACGGAGGTCGGAAACGAGGGGCCTTCGGCCGCACCGAGCAGCACCCGGCAGAACAGCAGCGCGGACACGCTGCCGGTAAAGGCTTGCGGTAACTGGAGAATCGACCAGCTTGCGCCCATCGCAAGCAGGATCCAGCGCGTCGCGATGCGGTTCGACAGGAAGCCGACGATGATCGTCGAGGTGGAGAACAGCCAGAAGAAACTGCCCGCGACGACGCCGAAGCGGACGGGCGACAGATGCATATCGGCCATGAGCGGCACGGCGACCATGCCGAGCACGATCTTGTCCAGAAAGTTGATCATGGCGAGGCCCGTGAGCAGGACCGTGATGGTCCAGGCGGACTTGGGCCGGTAATCGGTGGATACGGACATGCACGGTCTCCTGGGGGGGCGTTGCCGGGCGCAAGCGGAACGTGGCGGCGCGGCGGACGACACGACGTGTCGCCGCGCAGGCTTGGGCAGTTGCTGAGGTTAGGAGCCGTGGGTCTGCGGGTGACCACCCGCAGTGGGGAGGGGCGGGAAAGCCCTGAGGGTTGGGGGCGCGGATTGGCTTTGACGCCTGATGCCGTATTCGCAGAAGACGCCAAAGTTTATGCGCTGCTACCTCAATCGCAAATCCCACAACACGTCCAGTACGTGTTGCGTCGAACGCTCAACGTGACCGGCACGGTGCGCGATACCGAGCCGTCGCCACAACGCCGGGCGCAGCGGGCGCATGACAATGCGCGGGTCGGGCAATGGCGTAGTGGCCTCATGGGGCAACAGGGTCGCGCCATAACCTGCGGCTACCAGACTCTTGATCGCGTCGTTGTAGTTGAGCTGGATGCGCGGCGCGGGATGGTGCCCTGCGCTCGCGAACCACTGCGCAGTCAGCCGCGAGAGACGCGTGGTCGAGTCGTTGAGAATAAGCGCCTGGGCGGCGAGCCACTCAGGGGTCACGCGGGCCGGGCAATGCCAATGCGCCGGCACAAAGGCCATCACCGGGTCGCGGCGCCAGGGTTTTATCACGAGTCCGGCAACCGGCGGTTGAGGCAGCGCGATCAGCCCGACATCGAGTGTTCCCTCCGCCAGCCGGGACAGGGTTTCCTGCGAAGTCAGCACCGCAATCTGAATGTCGATGGCGGGATGATGCTTGCGCAGGACCTCCAGTGCTTGCGGCAGCAGGTGCGCGATCACACCCGTGGACGCACCAAGACGCGCACGCCCTTCAAGCCCCTCCACCTGGCGTTGAATATCGTCTAGCGCCTGCTCCGCGTCCGCCAGCAGCCGGCGCGCGCGCTCCACCAGCACTTCGCCTATCGACGTCGGTCCTACGTGTCCGCGTTTGCGTAACAGGAGCGGAGCCCCAACGCGGTCTTCGAGTTCGGCAATGTGGAGACTGACCGTTGGCGGCGCCAGGTGCAATGCACGCGCCGCATCGGCAAATGAGCCGCGCTCGGCAACGGCGACCAGCGTGCGCAGGCGGTCCAGGCTGATCTCTCGCATGACGGCGTCCTGATTCAGAAAAACTGAATGTGAGCGTTATGAAATGCAACTTTCTCTATTCTAGCCATCAGCGCAACATAGAGGCACGTTTTCCCCGATACACCCCCTATTCAGCGGAGTCATTCACGCATGAGCACTCCTGTAGTTTTCATCGACGGCGACCAGGGCACCACCGGGCTGCAAATTCACGACCGCCTGCGCAACCGGACCGACATCAGACTGTTCACACTCGCCGCAGCGGAGCGCAAAGATCCGCTGCGGCGCGCCGAAGCCATCAACGCCTGCGACATTGCCATCCTCTGTCTGCCGGACGCCGCCGCGCGGGAGGCAGTGAGCGCCATCGTTAATCCTGAGGTTCGGGTAATCGACGCAAGCTCCGCTCACCGCACACGGCCGGACTGGACTTATGGTTTTCCGGAAATGACGCCGGGGCAGACCGGGCAGACCGGGCAGATCGCAAACGCAAGTCGCGTCACCAATCCGGGTTGTTATCCGACCGGTGCAGTTGGCCTGCTGCGTCCGCTGGTGCAGGCCGGGCTTTTGCCGGACGATTACCCGGTCAGCATTCACGCGGTATCCGGCTATTCAGGACGAGGCCGTGCCGGAGTGGAGGAGCATGAGGGGCCGGGCGCCGTCAGCGCACCTGCATACCAGATCTATGGACTGGAACTCGCGCACAAACACACGCCGGAGATCCAGCAACACGCCGGGCTTGCGCAGCGTCCTGCTTTTGTGCCGGCATACGGCGCGTTCCGCCAGGGCATTGTGCTGACGGTGCCGCTGGCGTTGCGCCTGCTGCCAGCCGGCGTGGATGGCGCCACGTTACACGCATGTCTCGCGCGCCACTATGCCGGGGCAACTCACGTTAGCGTCTTGCCGCTGCACGAATCGAGTGCCTTGAAACAGCTTGACCCGCAAGTGCTCAACGGTACGAACGACATGCACTTGGGCGTGTTTCACGACCTGCAACATGAGCATGTCCTGCTATCAGCCGTATTCGATAACCTTGGCAAAGGCGCATCCGGCGCTGCGGTTCAGAACCTGGACCTCATGCTCACGCGGCAATCGTGACCAGCGGCGCGGGCGAAGGCTAAGCGCAGGGCCGCACGCCAAACGCGCAGAAACGCTGCACCGCGTTGCGCGTCGAGCGCGAGGTAATGGGTGGGCTCCAGTCACGATGCACGTTTTGTCCGGGCAAACGTCATCTCTGTCCATTGAGGGGAATGCAGCGGCGGCTCTAAATTGGTGTCACTAAACCCAGCCCGACCGCACCGCCAGCAGAACCTGCAGGTTCGGGCGCCCCTGGAGGAGACACCAACATGGCCCATCAGATCACCGTCCGTTTCGAGGACGGCGTGACCCGTTTCATCGAGTGCGAAGAAAGCGAGCGCATCACCGACGCCGCCATTCGCGCGAGGATCGCTATTCCGCTCGACTGCCGCGATGGCGTCTGTGGCACCTGCAAGGCGGTCTGCGAGTCCGGCGAGTATGTGCTGGGCGACTGCGTGGAAGATGCGCTCAGCCAGGATGAGGCGAGCGAGCGCAAGGTCCTCACCTGCCAGATGAGCCCGCGTTCCGCTTGCGTGATCCAGATCGCCGCGAACGCCGATGCGTGCGGCCCCGGTCCGTCCTCACACAAAGGCCGGATCGTCGCCTGCCAGCAAGCATCGGAAACCACGATCGCCTTCTCGGTCGAACTGGAGAATCGCGCGGATCTCAGCTTCCTTCCCGGGCAGTACGTCAACATCCGGGTGCCCGGCACCGATCAGACGCGGTCCTACTCCTTTAGCTCCGGGCCGTCTGCGACGCATCTGTCCTTTCTTGTGCGCAATGTGCGTCACGGGGCGATGTCGAGCTGGCTTTGCGAATCCGCCAAGGCCGGGGACGCAATCGAATTTCGCGGTCCTATGGGCAGTTTCTACCTGCGTCCCATTGAGCGCCCGCTGCTGTTTCTGGCTGGTGGCACCGGCCTCGCGCCGTTTCTCTCGATGCTGGACAAGATCGTCGACGAGGGCGGCAGCCGCTATCCGATCCATCTGATCCTGGGTGTCAATAACGACGAGGATCTGGTGGGTATCGACCGGCTCGAAACCTTTGCGCAGCGCCTGCCGAACTTCACCTGGGCCTGCACGGTGTCCAGCCCCGACAGCGCCCATCCCAACAAGGGCTACGTCACGCAACACATCGTTCCCTCCCAGCTCAACGACGGCGATGCGGACATCTACCTTTGCGGTCCGCCGCCGATGGTCGATGCAGTGCGCGATTTTCTCGCGGCGCGAGGGCTGACGCCGCGCAACTTCTACTACGAGAAGTTCGCTGGCACGGGCCTTGTGGTGCAAACCGGCGAGGAGCATATCGCGCCTGTCGATCTTGACGAAGCCTTCGACCTGCGCATGGCGCTGGAGTTAGGGGCGGCGCAACTGACCATGGGCCGACTGTCGAGCGGGCAGTTGACCCGCTTGCGCCAGCTTGCCGAGGCGAGCGCGCCGTTTGTGGCCGGGCAGCGCTTTACCGACGTTGCGCGCTACATCGAGGCCAACCACGCCTTTCACATGTTCACGATCGAGGCTTCGGGCAACGCGCAACTGATTGCGCTCTACCGTCAACTGGCCGTGCACGACTATATCGCCCGCGCGCTGACCGACCAGATCGAGATTGTCGGCGACATCGTCCAGCAGCACCGGGACATCGTCCGCGCGTTCGAACTGGGCGACCTGAACATGGCGCGAGACGTGATCGCGCTGCATACGCTTCATTCCAGGGCCACCATGAGCCGGGCGCTGGAGCGGATGGTTCGAGGCAGGGCGGCACCCACGACGACCGTCTCCGCGCCTGCTACGACTGTAGAGCCGCAGAGCACGCCTGCGGTCTGCCCATTCACGGGGACGACACTTCCGGCGTATTCACACGAACTCGACTGGCCCGAGGGGCTCGCGCCATTCAAGGTGGTCGATGACGGCTCGCAAGGCGACCCGTACGAACACTATCGCTGGATGCGCGAGCATGCGCCGGTGCTGCGGTGTCAGTCGGCGACTTCGGATGTATGGTTCCTCTCGCGCTATGACGACGTTTATCAGGCAATTCGCAATCCGAAACTATTTTCATCTGAGGTCGTCAGCCCGCCGCCATTGACGTTCCTGACTCTGTTCGACGCGCCCGATCATTCGCGCTTGCGCAAGGTCGTCCAGCCGTCGTTTCTGCCACTGTCGCTCGATCCCTTCATCGGGCAGATAGAGCAACGGGCCGAGCATCTGCTCGACGCGATGATCGCCAAAGGCGGCGGCGACGTCGTTGACGATTTCGCCATCCCGCTCAGCATCTCGACGATCTCCGCGATGATCGACGTGCCGAACGAGGATGAGGAGAAGATGAAGTTCTGGTCGGACGAAACCTTCAGCTACTTCGGGCGCCTCGCGCGCAATGCGCCGGGAACCGGCACCGACGAGCAAAGCGCGCAGGCTTTCTTCGCATACCTGAAGGAAGCGATGGAGCGGCTCGCGCTCACCAATAGCCAGTCGATCGGCGGCCATATCGCGCGCATGTGGAAGGACGGCCTGCTTTCGGAAAAGGAAGCCAAGGAGTTGTGCGCCTTCGTCTTTATCGCCGGGCACGACACGACCACGATTCTTGTTGCCAACGCCTTTCGCATGTTCACCGGGCAGCCGCACTTGCTGGAACGTATCCGCGCAACGCCCGCCGACGCCGATCGTTTCGTTGAGGAGGTGGCGCGCTATCGTGGCACCGTCCAGCGCGTGAGCCGTATCACCACGGAAGCGACCACCGTTGCGGGCGTCGATCTGCCCAAAGGCGCAGTGGTGCGATTGTTGCTCTCGGCTGCGAACCGCGATAGCCGAAAATTTGCCGACGGCGAGACTTTCGACATCGATCGCGATTCCAGCGGTCATCTGGGTTTCGGCAAC
>NZ_DASZJJ010000334.1:0-34369 GCF_035948235.1 Paraburkholderia sp.
ATCCGCAACACAGGTTGCCGAATTCCATGAACGTATCCAGCACCGTGCGGCCGCCATCGCCAGCGTAGTAATCGCGCGTTGCTTCGTCATCCTTGACATGCAGCAACAACAGCAGACGAAACTGCATCGACGAAATCGTCAGCACCACCACATGCTCGCCCTGCGCCACGTCGTTGGGCGCCGGCGCAATCTCGCAGGCGTGTTGCGGATCGGTGACGAGGCGCGTGCGCGCCGCGCCGAAGAAAATCCGCTCGAAGCTGCCCTGCGCGTGCGTGCCGATCATGCGTGCGCCTCGGCGCGTGCGTCGTCCAGCTCCGCGCGCAACTGCTGGGAAAGCGATTCGACGCTCGCCAGCGACGCCGCAATCATCTTGCCGCCCGCCTGAATGTCCTGGAACGTGGCCGTCGTGATGAGGTCGTTGCGATGCAGGCTGTCACGGTAGCTCTTCGACAATTCCTGCGAGCGTGTCGCCAGCGTACGGACTTCGCCCGCCACGATCGAGAAGCCGCGCCCGGCCGCGCCCGCGCGCGCTGCTTCAATCGACGCGTTGAGCGACACGATCAGCACGTGGCTTACGATCGACGACAGCTCCTGATTCTTCTGGTGCATGTCGTGGTTCTGCGACATCAGCGAGATCATCTGCTCGTGCCAGCGCTCGAAGGTCACGGACATCTGCTTCAGACGCGCCGCTTCGGTGGCGATGCGCTCGATGCGATGCAGCGCGTCAGTGCTGCGGGCGCGCTCTGCGGCCAGGGTCGCTTCCATTGCGTCCGCGACCATACGGCGTTGCGCGAGATCCGCGCGCAACGAATCGATCTGCATGAGCAGATCCTCATGCTCGTGCGCCGCGCTTTCCTGCGCGTTCTGTAGACGCGCCTGCGCGTCGGCAAGCGCTGCATCGTGCGCGTCCTGCAGCGCCAGCGTTGCGTCATTCGCCTGGCTGCGCGCGCGCAGGCGCATCACGATGGCGCACAACGCCGCCACCGCGAAACCCACCACTGCGCCGATCAAATACGGAAACACCACGTCATCCCCCGCTGCGCGCTATGCGAGCGCTTCTTCTTGCGCCGAAGCGCGTGCAGCCGTCGCGGCGACTGCGCAATGCTGCGGCAGATAGACAATTGTTTCGAAGTGCCGATAATCGGCGCCTTCGCTGTTATCGGTGAAGCGCAACTCGATCCGGCCGCCTTCGCGTTCGAGGAAGTCGCGCACCGCATCCATGCCCACGCCGCGGCCCGACACTTCAGTCACGCTATGCGCCGTGGAAAAGCCCGCGCGGAAAATGAACGCCGCCACCGCGTCGTCGCTGATCGATTCGCCCGCGCCCAGCCAGCCGCGTTGCGCCGCGATGCCGCGAATACGCGCGAGCGCGAGACCACGGCCATCGTCGGCGAGCGCGATGCGCAGCGCGCCTTCGCTCATGTCCAGCTTGATATCGATGAGACCCGCTTCGGCCTTGCCCTGCTCGCGGCGCTGCGCTGGCGTTTCGATGCCGTGATCAAGCGAATTGCGCAGCAGGTGCGTGAAGACATCGCTGACCGTGCCGGCCGCTTCGCTGCGCAGACGGTAGCCGCCGTCGTCGATGCGCACGAGCGGTTCGGCCTTGTCGAGTTCGCGCGCCAGCGACGGCAGCGAATCGATCACACCCGCAAGCGCGCTTTCGACGGTTTCGGTGCCGATGCCGCCCAGCACGTTGCGCAGTTCCTCACGCATCGCACGCAGCGAGCCGAGATCATCGTTGTTCGCGCCATCCAGCAGCGCCAGGCTCGCTTCAATCTGCTCGCGACCAATGGTCATGCGCTCATCCTTGATGCGCGCGCCACGGCCCAGGCTGACTTCGTTGAGCGTCGCGTAGTGATCGACGGCTTCGCGCACGCGATGCAGATCGTCGATAAGTGCCTGCTGATCCCACGCGTGGCTCGTGTCCTCGCGACGCAGCGCGTCGTAGCGCTGCTCGACTTCGTGCACGACGCCGGTGAGATGCTGGAGGCTATACGTGCGCGCGTTGCCCTTGATGGTGTGCATATTGCGGAACAGCGCGTCGATGGCGCCCATGTCCGCGCAATCGTGCTGGCGAATGATGCGCTCGTTCTCGTGGATGAAACCCGTTGCACCCTCAACGAAGTTGTGGAACTTCTCTTCGCTGACCGCGAGAATTTCGCCGATCATCTGCAGGCGACGCTTCTGCTCGCCCGCTTCCGCCGCGAGTTCGCGCAGTTCCGTCACGTCACGCACGCAAAGCATCAGGCGCACGACCACGTCGTTTTCATCGGTAATGGCCGACCAGCTCAGGTCGAGCACCTTCTTGCGGCCATCGGGCATCGTGCGCGTGACTTCGTTCACCAGCAGATGCTGGTTGAACGCGAAGTTCACATCGTCTTCGCCCAGGCACGCATGCACGGCGGCGTCGATCTGCGAAAGCGTGTCGGCGTCCAGTTCGGTGTGGTCGAACACGAGATCCATCAGCGAGCGGCCCGCGATCTCATTCGTTTCGAAAATCGCTTCCAGATAGGCCGAATACTCGTTGTGGATCGTTGCACCTTCAACGATTGTCAGAATGCCCTGCTGCATGTTCTGCAACATCGCCTGAATATCGGCGGTCTTGCGCTTGAGTTGCGCGGAGCTGTGCTGGATCTTCTCGATCATGCCGTTGAAGGCGACGATCGATCGACCGATCTCGTCCATGCGGCCCACCGGCACGCGGCGCGTGAAATCCTGCTTCGAGGCGATCTCGCTCATCTCTTTCTGCATCTGCGAAAGCGGGCGCGTGATCTGGCGATACAGCAGCAGGCCGATTGCGGTGAGCAGTATCACGGCGCCGCCCGTCACGCCGGCAATCGCGCTCGTGGTGGTGTCGAGCATGCCGTTGAGCGCGTTGATGGCGTCGTCTTTCTGGCGGTTTTTCTCGACGCGCATCGTCGTGACGATGCCTTCGAGTTCGTCGCGATACTGCGCGACGTTGGCGAACAGATAGGCCTGGGCCAGCTCGTTCTTGCCGGCCGCCTTCATCTTCGCGGTGTCGTCGATGGCGTTGAAATAATTCGTGATGCTTTCCTGCGCCTGCGCGACAAGGCCATCCTGTGCGTGGCTCGCGGCGGCCTGCTTCTGCACGTCGAGCGCGGCGCGCAGCGCGGTTTCCTTCTTCTTGAGATCGTCCTGCGCGAGTTGCGCGGTGGTCGCGTCCGGCGCGTAGACCAGCGTCATGGTCGCGAGCTGCACGTCCTTGACGAGCGCTACGAGATCGGACGACGCCAGCGCGCTGGGCACCACGCCCTGCGTAACCTGGTGAACATCGGTGGCACTGCGGCGCGTCTGATAGACCGCGTAGCCGCCGATGGCGGACAGCGCGACGAACATCAGAACGATGAGTAGCGTGATGCGGTGACGAATGGTCATGTCGAAATCCCCGGGCCTTCATCGTGCCGGACGCGCTATCGTTTGCACGCCTCGTGACACGAAGGCCAATTTATTCGGAGTGGATTATCGACGCTGTAGTATGACGAAATGATGAATGTACTTAATTAGTGCGCAAACGCACAGAACATTCGCCACCGTTGTGCATGGACTTTAATCGAACATCAGCACCATAAGTTCTTCATCGAAGTACTCGCCGTTGATGCACATGCCGCGTGGCTCGCAACCGTAAATCCTGAAGCCTAACGACGAGTACAACGTTTGCGCGCGCGGATTTTGCGCGCCAACCGCCAATTGCACCTGCTCAACGCCGCTTGCTCTTGCGCGCCCAATTGCGCTTTCCATGAGCCGCCGCGCAATGCCCGTGCGCCGGTAAGCCGGATCGACGAACACACCCCAGATGAGCGATTTGTGCGCGAACTTCACGCGCTGTTCGCGCCGCCAGCCAGTGATGCCGATCAGCGTTTCTCCATCGAACGCGCCAAATACCGCCTGCTGATCCGTTTCGCGTACCCGCGCGATGTTTTCTTCGCGGGTCCAGCGCGCCTCTTCCTCGGGCGTGGGGACGATTGCGAACGGCGTGTCGACGGCGGCATGCAGGCGCATGGCGTGAAAAGCATCGACATCGTTTTCGGTCAGCGTACGGATCGTGAGCGTGGCGGCGTTCATAGGCAGCGAGTTTCCCGTTCAGAGTGAATCGAACGAAGAAACTATCATGACTGCCCCGCTCGCTCACACACGAGCGCATAGGCGCTTTGCGTTAAGATCAAATTCCCATGCCGCCGCGATGCCATTGCGCTTCATCAGGCATCGCTTTCGAGGTTCGCCATGTCCCAATCGACCGACGCCACGCCCAGTTTCTGGCGCGACGACGCCCTGCCCTTCATCGAAGTACGCGCCATCGCCGATGGCCGCAAGGTCCGCTATGGCCGTCACGCGCACAGCACCTTTTCGATCGGCTCGATTCTGGGCGGACGCAGCACCTATCTGAACGGCGACACGCTGGAGCACATTCATGCGGGCGCGGTCGTCGTCATTAATGCGCAGGTGGCGCACGCCTGCAATCCCGCCGAAGATGCAGCGTGGTCCTATCGCATGTTCCATATCGACGTGGACTGGCTCGCGCGTTTGCAGCAGTCGCTGGGCTTTGGCGTGCAGGAGGGGTATCGGCCGTTCGCACAGACGCTCACGTGGGACGCGGATCTGTTCAACGGACTGAATGCGCTTTACGACCTGCTGGTCGATCCGCAAGTGGACGTCCTGCGCAAGGAACGCGCCGCCACGCAATACTTCACGCGGCTTCAGCAGACGCTCAATCCCGCGCCCGATACCTTGCAGGCGCCCGACCGCCGTATCGCGCGCGCCGCCGAATTCATCGACGACAATTACACGCGCGCGCTCAAGCTCGAAGAAATATGCGCGGCGGCGGACTTATCGCCTTCGTATCTGATCCGCGCTTTTCGCGAGCAATACGGTCTCACGCCGCATGCCTACGTGGTGAACCGGCGTATCGAATTCAGCCGTGCGCAATTGCGCCGCGGCCACGCCATCGCGGATGTCGCCGCCGAAGCCGGTTTCGCCGATCAAGCCCATTTGCAGCGCGCGTTTCGTCAGTTCGTGGCGGCAACGCCTGGCCAGTATCGCGGTTGAAGCACCCGCTTCAGTCAAGCATCAACCATAACGCGCTGGCCGCCAGCAGCGCGGCCATCGTGCGGTTCACGAAGCGCACGCGCGCCGGTTCGCGCAGGGCCTGACGCAGCGATGCGCCCGCCCACGCCCAGCACGCAATCGACGCGTAACACACCACGAAATAGATCGCCGCGAACTGCCATACGAGCGCTTTCTCGCCCGAGGCCGCATACGCGCCCATGCCCGCAACCGATGCCAGCCAGGCCTTGGGGTTGAGCCACTGCATCGCCGCGCCCGTGAGCAGCGTGGGGCCGCGCGCCACGCCGTCCGTATCGATACGGCCATCGTCGCTCGCCAGTTTCCATGCAACGTAGAGCAGAAACGCCACGCCGGCCCATTCGATCGCGCGCGTGAGCATCGGCCATTGCGCGAGCAGTTCGTGCAGGCCCAGCCCGATCAGCAGCAACAGCAGCGCAAAGCCGACCGTCGCTCCCGTGACATGCCGCAGGCTCGCGCGCAAGCCATAACGCGCGCCCGCGCCAAGCGCGACGATATTGACGGGACCTGGGGTAATGGAAGTGGCCAGCGCGAAGGCGGCCATGGAAAGTGCGGTGTTCACGATTCTCCTTGCGTTCGCCGGGGCGGCGATGATTCACCGTCGAGCGTACGCAAGGAGAAAGTGGACGTATTGAAGAAAATTACTGCGAGCGTATTGAACCGTTAAGCCGTAACCAGCACCACCGTATCGTTCGCATTCGCGGCATAGCGCTCGCGCAGCACGCGCGCCGCGCTCACCATATTGCGCAGCGCCGCTTCGGTTTCGGCCCAGGCGCGCGTCTTGAGGCCGCAATCCGGATTGACCCACAGGCGCGCGGCGGGAATCGTCTCGCAGGCGCGCTCGATCAGCCGCACCATTTCATCGGTATGGGGCACGCGCGGCGAATGAATGTCGTAGACGCCAGGGCCGATTGCATTCGGATAGTCGAAATCGCCGAACGCATCGAGCAGTTCCATCGCCGATCGCGAAGTCTCGATCGTAATGACGTCCGCGTCCAGCGCGGCGATGGACGGCAGCACCGCGTTGAATTCCGAATAGCACATATGCGTGTGGATCTGCGTAACGTCCGACACGCCCGACGACGCCACACGGAACGCCCGCACCGCCCACTCGAAATACGCGTCGCTGCCGTCGCGGCGCAGCGGCACGCCTTCACGGAAGGCCGGTTCGTCGATCTGCACGATGCCGATGCCCGCTTTCTCCAGATCAAGCGCTTCGTCGCGGATCGCCAGGGCGAGTTGCAGCGCCGTGGTCGCGCGCGGCTGGTCGTCGCGCACGAACGACCATTGCAGCAGCGTCACCGGCCCGGTCAGCATGCCCTTGAGCGGGCGCGTCGTGAGCGACTGCGCGTAGCGGATCGCTTCGACGGTGATCGGCTCGGGACGATACACGTCGCCGTAGATGAGCGGCGGCTTCACGCAGCGCGAGCCATAGCTCTGCACCCAGCCGTTTTCCGTGACCGCGAAGCCCCACAACTGCTCGGCGAAATATTCGACCATGTCGTTGCGTTCGGCCTCGCCATGCACTAGCACGTCGAGCCCCAGCGCTTCCTGCCTGCGCACCGAATGCGCCGTTTCCTCGCGCATACGCTCGAGATAGTCGAGCGCACGCAATTCGCCACGACGGTAGGCGGCGCGCGTCTCGCGGATCGACGCGGTCTGCGGAAACGAGCCAATCGTCGTGGTCGGCATCAGCGGCAGGCGCAGCGCCTCGCGCTGCACGCGCTCGCGCACGGCGAACGGACTCTTGCGCTGCGCCATCGCACCATCGATGGCAGCCGTGCGCCTTTGCACCAGTGTGTTGACCACCGCCGACGATGTTGCACGCGCCGCCAGCGCCGCGCTTGCAGCATCGAGTTGCGGCTGCGCGGCGGCGCGGTCTTCGAGCGCCAGCGCGACGGCGCACACCTCAGCGAGTTTTTCCGTGGCGAACGCGAGCCACGACTTGATCTGCGCGCTCAGCCTGCGCTCGGCCGCCAGCGACACCGGCACATGCGCGAGCGAGCACGACGGCGCGATCCACAGGCGCTCGCCGAATTGCGTGTGCGTATCCTGCAGCGTATCGGCAATCGCAGCGAGATCGGCGCGCCAGACGTTGCGTCCGTCGATCACGCCTGCGGAAAGAATCTGATCGTCGCGCAGCGCGGCACGCCACACGTCGAGTTGCTCCGGCGCGCGCACCAGATCGATATGAACGCCGTGAACCGGCAGCGCGGCGACGCGCGCCGCATGCTCCGCCGCCGAACCAAAGTACGTGCCGACCAGCAGTTTCACGCCGCACGCGCCCAGCGCTTCATAAGCGGCGCCGAACGCATCGGCCCAATCGCCTTCCAGATCGCAGCACAGCGCCGGCTCGTCCAGTTGCACCCATTCGATGCCGCGCGCCTTGAGCGTCTCCAGAATGCGCACGTAGCGCGCGAGCACGCGCGGCAGCAGCCCAAGACGGTCGAAGCCCGGCGTGCGGCTCTTGGCGAGCCACAACCACGTAAGCGGCCCGATCAGCACCGGTTTGACGGCACGGCCAAGCGCCTGCGCTTCGCCAGTCTCCTCGTAAAACCAGTCCACGCCGCCGTCAAAACGCGTATCCGCGCCAATCTCCGGCACGATGTAGTGATAGTTGGTATCGAACCACTTCGTCATTTCCAGCGCGGGTTGCGAAGCATTGCCGCGCGCCAGTTCGAAGTACTGCGCGAGCGTGAGCGTGCGCGCGTCGAAGCCGAAACGCTCCGGCAGCGCACCCAGCAGCGCGCTCGTGCTCAACATCGGGTCGTACCAGGCGAAGTCGCCCGCGCATACGAAGTCCAGTCCCGCTTCGCGCTGCATCAGGCCGTGACGCGCACGCAGGCCCGCGCCCACATCGTGCAGGCGGGCTTCGTCGATTTCGCCGCGCCAGAACGCTTCCTGCGCGAACTTCAGTTCGCGCTGCGCGCCGATGCGGGGAAAGCCGGAAATATGAGTGCGTGCCATGATCGATCTGTCTGCAAGTGTCCTGTTTAGCGGGGCATTGTCGAAGTCGCGCTATCATTCTTCAAGCGACATGTTTTCATCGTTGTATGAACCGTATTCATATCTCAACTTTTCAACCCTCCCACCGGGCGCGCGAGGCCGCATGATCGAACTTCGCCATTTACGCTCGCTCGTCGCTATCGCCGATTCCGGCAAGCTCGTGGCCGCCGCCGCGCGCGTGCATTTGAGCCAGTCGGCGCTTTCGCACCAGATTCGCGATATCGAAGCGCATTACGGCGTCTCGCTATTCGAACGCACGCGCCAGGGGCTGCGTTTCACCGCCGCGGGCGAGCGGCTGCTTGCGCTCGCGCGCGAGACGCTGGCCGCCGTGGCCGCCGCCGAGCGCGATCTCGTGCGCCTGAAGGGCGACGCGCGCGGCGAGCTGCGCATCGTGCTCGAATGCCATACCTGCTTCGACTGGCTCATGCCGGTGATGGACGAGTTCCGTCGCCGCTGGCCCGAGGTCGAAGTCGATCTGGTGGCGGGCTTTCACGCCGATCCCATGCGCCTGATCGCCGAAGGCAAAGCCGATGTGGTGATCGGCTCGAAACCGCGTGCGCGCCGCGCGCTCACGGTCGCACCGCTGTTCCGCTTCGAAATCCTCGTGGTGATGGCCAACGAGCACCGTCTGCGCAGCCGCCGCCGTCTGAACGCGGAAGACCTGCGCGACGAAACGCTCATCACCTACCCGGTGCCGGAAACGCGCATCGATCTGATCCGCGAAGTGCTCGAACCCGCCGGTATCAAGCTGGAGCGGCGCACGGCGGAACTGACCATCGCCATCATGCAACTCGTGGCCAGCCGGCGCGGCGTCGCGGCGCTGCCTAACTGGGGTGTAAAAAGCTATGTCGATCACGATTACGTGCTCGCCAAACGCGTCGGCGCGAAGGGCCTGTGGAGCGAGCTGTACGCGGTCGCACCCAAGGCGCTCGCCGCGCGGCCCTATTTCGCCGACTTCGTGACCATCGTGCGCGACATCTGCGCCGCGCAACTCGACGGCATCGACCTACTCTCCGACGACGCACTCACCGGAACTTCGACGTGAAAAAAATCCTGATTATCGGCATTGGCGCGGGCGACCCGAATTACCTGACCGTGCAGGCCATCGAAGCGCTCAACGCCGCCAACGTCTTCTTCGTGATGGACAAAGGCCCCGCGAAGGACAAGCTCGTCGCGCTGCGCAAGGAGATCTGCGCGCGCTTCATCCGGAATCCTGATTATCGGATCGTGGAGGCGACGAGTCCCGAGCGGCGGCGCGATGGCGTCGAGTACAAGGCCGCCGTGGATGAACTCAATCGCGACAAGCAACGCGTTTTTGAAGGGCTGATCGAAAATGAACTCGCCGATGGGCAATGCGGCGCGTTTCTGGTGTGGGGCGATCCATCGCTCTACGACAGCACGATCCGCATTCTGGATGCGATTCTCGATGAGCGGCGTATTGCGTTCGAATTCGAAGTGATTCCGGGCATCAGCAGCGTTCAGGCGCTCGCGGCGAAGCATCGCGTGCCGCTGAACTTCATCGGCAAGCCGGTGAGCATCACGACCGGGCGACGTCTGGTGGAAAACGGCTTTCCCGCCGATGCGGACAGCGCCGTGGTCATGCTCGACGCGCAGAACGCCTATACGCAGATGGCGGGTGAGGATCTCGATATTTACTGGGGCGCCTATGTGGGCACGCCCGACGAAATCCTCGTGGCCGGGCCGCTGGACGAGGTGAAGGACGAAATCGTGCGGGTGCGCGCCGAAGCGCGCGAGGCGAACGGCTGGATCATGGATACGTATCTGCTGCGCAAGCGCGGCGTGAAGGACTGAAGGGCACGCGCTTCCATTGAACCGTCGCCAGCAGCGAGGCCGCGACGATGAGCGCGCCGCCGATCCACGCGGCTGCGCTCAGCCGCTCGCCCAGCCACAGGCAGGCAAACAGCGCGCCGAATGCCGGTTCGCTACCCATCAGCAGGGCCACGCGTGTCGGGCTGCTGCGGCGCACGGCGTAGTTCTGAACGAAGAAGGCGAAGAGCGTCGCGCCCAGCACCAGCCAAAGCACGCTGCCCCAGAACGACAGATGCGTCGCCAGCGCGGGCAAGGGCTGCCACTGCGAAGGCGCGAAGACCAAGGCGAGCACGAGGCTGCCGCTCGCGACGCAACCCGCCTGAACCGCAGTGACGGCGAGCGGATCGAGTTTGGCGTCGTGCATCACGCGCTTGGTGACGCACACCGAAAAGCCGCGCAGCAATGCCGCGAGGACGATCAGCGAATCGCCGGTATTGAGCGCATGGAGTCCGCCAGTCAACAGCCACGCGCCCGCCAGCGACGCGGCCACGGCGATCCACTCCGCAGGCAAGGGTCTGCGCCGCAGCATGGCCCATTCGACCATCGGCGTGAAAACAACGCACAGGCTCACGAGGAACGCGGCGTTCGAGGCGCGCGTAAATGCCAGCCCGAATGCCTCGCACAAGAAGATTGCGAGTAGCAGCAGGCCCATCAGCAGCGTGCCGCCGAGCGCCTTGCGCGAGACGCCGCGCAATGATCGCAGCGCTGGCGAGAGCAGCACGAACGCCAGCGCAAACCGCAGCGCCAGCAAGCCCAGCACCGGATAAAACGCCAGCGCATGCTTGACCACGCCATAGCTCGTGCCCCAGACAAGGGCGACGGCAAGCAGCAGCCAGTCGGCGAGATGCATCAGACGGGTGGGGCGCATGGGACGGATCTCTTGAGTAGCAGGAGCGGCCATTGTCCTGCTTTGCGTTCGCGACGATAATCAGGCTGATACGCACAGCTTTTATGTCGCCAACGCACAGATAGGCACAATCTTCCGCCGATGAACCCGACCGAACTTTTCGCCCTGCTGCCCGATCTCGCGACCTTCGCGCGCGTGGTCGAGGCCGGCAATTTTTCGGTGGCCGCGCGCCAGCTGGGCAGCACGCCATCGACGGTCAGCCGGCAGATCAAGCGTCTGGAGGAAGCACTGGGCGCGCGACTGCTGGAGCGCTCGACACGCCAGATCCGCGTGACCGAATCGGGCGCACAGGTTTATCGGCATTGCCGCGATATGGTCGGCGCGGCGGCGGGCGCGATCGACGCCGCGGGTCAGCTGGCTGCCAGGCCGCAGGGCCGCGTGAGCGTGGCCGCGCCCACGGCCTATGCGAAAACCGTGATTCATCCGCTGATTCCGGGCTTTTTGCGCGAATTCGCGGAAGTGGACGTGCAACTTGTGTTTGCCGATCACGACGTCGATCCGCTGCGCGACGGCCTCGATCTGGTGATCCGCCCAACACACACGCCGCCGCCGGGGCTCGCCGCGCGTCAGCTTGGCGCGGTGCGCTGGCTGCTGTGCGCGTCGCCCGCGTATCTGGCCGCGCGCGGCACGCCGGGCACCCCGCGCGAACTGGCGCAACACGATTGCCTATGGCTGGGAGAAACCGCCGACGATCATCGCTGGCGCTTGCGCCAGGGCGCGCAAACGCAGACCGTCGAGGTGAAGGGCCGCTATATCGCGAACCATGCGGGCGCGCGTCTGGAAGCGGCCCTGGAGGATTGGGGCATCGCCTGCCTGCCCGAATTCACGGCGGCCGACGCATTGCGCGACGGCCGGCTCGTGCAGGTGCTGCCGGATTGGAGCTTTGAAGCCCGCGCCTATATCGGCCCGGTGTGGCTGCTCTATCCGCCCAACCGTTTTTTGCCGCCGAAGGTGCGCGCGTTTATCGACTATCTCGCGCGGCACCTGAGCGATACGGATCAACCGGCCTAAGTTTCAAGCCAGCCCGACACACACCGCCACCACGATCGAGCCGATCACCAGCACCGCGCCCACCGTCTTGCGCTTGTTCAGCTCGGTCCACAGCAGCACGCCCGTGAGCGACAGCAGAATCAGCGCGCCCGCGAAGGTGTCGATGAACAGCACCCAGCCGATGCTCATGCCCACGCCCTTGTGCAGGTTCGTGATAGTCGCGAGCAGCGAATTGTCGGAGCGCTTGAGCGTGACGTAATCGTCGCCCACCCAGTACTCCGCGCTCACGCTTTCATGGGGCGCCGTGAACATCATCTGCCAGTGCTCGGGCTGCACCGTCGTGCGATCGCCCCAGGCCACCTTGTGCTCCGGCTCCTTCTGCACGCGGCCCATGCGCGGCGGCAGTTTCAGATCGGGCTGCGACTTGAGCCACTTCGCCATTTCGCGCGGCGTCTCGGGTGCGGGATCGGGCACGTCCAGTTGCATCGACGAAACCTGCGGCGCGCCCGGCGAAATACGCAGCGGCTCCGCGCGATGATTGAGCACAAAGCCCGTCACGCCGAACAGCAGCCCAAGCGCCGCCCCCCACAAGCCCACCCAGCCATGCACTTTGCGCAGCCATTTGATAAAGGTGGCGCGGCGCGAGCGCTTCGCGCGCTCGTCACGTTGCTGATCGTCGATGAATACAGCGTTTTCAGTAGAACTCACGTCTCACTCCAGATACGCAAAAGATTGTGATAGCAGCCCACGAGGCTGCGGCGCGCCTGCGCGTCCGCGTCGCTCGCGTTCAGCCGTTGAATGGCGGTGTCCATGTCGAACAGCAGCGCGCGTTTGGTGTCGTCGCGCACGAGGCTTTGCACCCAGAAAAAGCTGCCCACGCGCGCGCCGCGCGTGACCGGGTTCACCTGATGCAGGCTGGTGGCCGGATAGACGATCATGTCGCCCGCCGGCAGCTTCACTTCCTGCACGCCATAGGTGTCCTCGACCACGAGTTCGCCGCCGTCGTATTCGTCGGGCGCGGAAAGAAACAGCGTCGCCGAGACATCGGTGCGTAGCTTCATGCCGTTGGGCAGCACGCGCACCGCGCCATCGACATGCGAGCCGAACGTCATGCCGCCTTCATAGCGGTTGAACAGCGGCGGATACACCTGATTGGGCAGCGCCGCGCTGATAAAGAGCGGATTGCGCTCGATGGCGGCCAGCACCACGTCGCCCAGCTCGCGCGCGAGCGGCGTGTGCTCGGCAATCTGCTGATTGCGCTTGACGGGCGCGCCCTGCCAGCCGGCTGTGGCACGGCCGTCCACCCAGGCATCGCCTGCGTTGTCCAGGCGCGCACGCATCGCCTGCACCTGCTCGGGCGTCAAGACGTTCGGGATATGGATCAGCATCGTCGTTTTCCTTCGCTTTTTGCGCTACACATTACGCGGCATTACAGGGGGTGCGCACGCGCAAAAGCCCGCAATAATGCGGGCTTTGCGTGACAACGGCATGGACGCTCCGTTGCAGGCGATTACGAACCGGCTACGTTAGAAGCGGTAATCGAACGTCGCGAGGAACGTGCGGCCCACACCTGGCACCGAGCGTCCGCCGTCCGACGGGATGAGCGCGTCATAGTAGAACTTGTTGGTCAGGTTCAGCAAATTCAGGCGTACGTCCCACTTCTTCTCGTGATACTCGGCCATCGCATCCCAGCGCGTGTAGCCGCCCACTTCCACATAGTTTGTGTTGGCTGCGTAGCGCGACGACATATAGGTCGGGCCGCCGCCCACTTCCCAATGCGGTGCGAACGCGTAGGTGGTCCACAGCGTAAAGGTGTTGCGCGGCGTATTCGCGGGCGTATGACCCTGAGTGCCGTCGGCAGCCTTGAGCACGTAGCCATCCATATAGGTATAGCCCGCGAAGACTTGCCACTTGTTGGTGATATGCCCCGTCGCGCCAGCCTGGAAGCCACGCACGCGGATATCGCCGTCGAGCGTGTATTCGCCGCTAGAGGTTTGCGTGCGCGCGTTGTCCATTTCCTGCTGGAAGAACGCCGACGTCACCGAGAGATTGCCGCCCAGCAGATCCCACTTGCCGCCCACTTCATACGACTTGGTGTGCTCCGGTGCGAGACCTTGCGTGGTGTTGGTGACCGTGAGCGCTTCGAGCGACGGATCGAACGACGTGCCGTACGAGAAGTAATACGACTGCCAGTCAGTCGGCTGATAGATCGCACCGGCGCGCACGCTCGTGAACGTGTTGGTCTGCGCCGCATAATTCGGAGCACTGATCGAATTCGTAATATGCGCCTGGAAGCGATCCCAGCGCACGCCGCCAATCAGCTTCCAGTGCTCGCCTAGTGACATCGTTTCATTGAAGTACGCCGCCAGCGTGGTCGCGCCCGATTCCGCGTGATTGCCGACCGTCTGCGTAACGTTCGACGGTGTCGGGATATAGACGGGATCAAGCAGCGAAACGATCGGCAGATTGTTGCGCGTGTAGGCCTGATTCGTGTAGCTGTCGTGGCCCACTTCGACGCCCGCGATCATCTCGTGCTTCACGAAGCCCGTATCGAACTTGTACTGCGCCATCGTATCGTTGTAGATCGAGTGATTTTCGATCACGCGATCGTGGCTCGCGAGCTTCACGTAGAGATCGGAAAGCGGCAGCGTCGTGTAGTTGCCGTTCTTGAGCGCCGTGCTGCTCGAAAGCGGGCCCGTGAGCACCGCGCCCGCCGCCGTCTCGCGCGCATCGGTGAGCGAGTGCGAGAACTGCGTCTGGTTGCTGATCTTGAACTGATCGTTGAACTTGTGATCCACGCGCGCCGTCACGGTCTGCACGTCCTGAATCGTGCGGTCGTCGGTCAGGCCGTAGTACGTGCCCTTCGACGGCGAAAACGGATGACCGTTGATCGACTGCACGCCGTAGTCGGGCTGATCGTAGTTGTGCTGGATCAGCGCGGAAATCGTCACTTCGGTCGGCGTGCCGATGCCAAAGCGCAGCTCGGGCGCGAAACCGTAATCCTTGTTCATCATCTCGTCGCGCGTCGAGCCGAGCGACTGGCCGAACGCGTTCAGACGAAAGGCCGCGTGGTCGCCGATCGGGCGATCGACGTCGAGCGTCGCGCGATAGCGGTCGTTGGTGCCGATCGTCGACGAGACCTCGGTAAGCGGCTTGAGCGTGGCCTGCTTGGAGACCTGGTTGATCACGCCGCCCGTGGAGCCGCGTCCGAACAGCATCGACGACGGGCCGTACAGCACTTCGATGGAATCCAGATCGAAGGTGTCGCGATAGTACTGGTTGCGATCGCGAAAGCCGTCGAGGTAGATATCGTTCTGGGCCGTAAAGCCGCGCAGGTTGATGTTGTTGCCGATCTGGCCGCCTTCCGCGCCGCCGATGGTGATGCCTGGCGCGTTACGCAGCGCGTCCTGGAACGAGGTCGCGCCTTGCGACTGGATCAGCGCCTTGTTGATGACCGTGACCGTCTGCGGAATGTCGCGCAGCGCCGTAGGCGTCTTGGCGCCGACGGTCGATTTCTCTGCCTGGAAGTCTTGTGCCTCAGCCTGGCCGGACACCGCGACGGCGGGCAGCGTGCCGTTGTCGTCGGCCTTGGCTTTGACGTTCGACTGCGAACCGGCCTGGCTCGAAGCGGCCGGCGTGGCAGCAGCGCCCGAAGCGGCAACAGCAGGCGCGCTCTGGGCGAGCGCGGAAGAAGCAAACGGCAAGGCAAAAGCTAGCGCGAGGGCACTCGCGAGCGGCGTCCTGATCAACATGGGTTCCCTGTGCGACGAAAGAAAGATCCGGCCGGTGGAGCGCGCGATGGAGGCGCGTTCGGCCTGGATGGGGTGGCTGGCTCGCGGCCCCTAAATGCGCACAGGGATCGGCTAGGCTGGCTATTTTTGGATTAAAGCCCGGACGACCGTTGTGAGGTCTCCGAGAGAATGAGAATCGATATCATTACAGAAGTTACCGAGTCTTTCAATTGATTGATGCATTTCAGCTACAGGGGGTTGTTTTAATGTAAATGTAATTTAATTGGTTGGAAATCGTAATTAATTGAGCTTTATTTGTCTGATTAAATCTGATTCAAAGGCCCTAGGTGAAGCCGTGGCGGCAATGCTTTGGAGCTGCCTTCTACGAGTCCACTGGTCGCCAACAAACCCTATGCATTCCTTATGAATTGTTTAGCGATAAATAATTACTTTGCATTCCTTTGTAATTATCGAGAACGAAAGTATTGCGACCAACGAGCACACGGACTTGACCTGGCGAAAGTCAAATCCCGCATCGACCATGACAAACCCACCCGGAAATCTGGTCACAAAACTCGTACCGTCGCCCTTGCACACATCCCCGGGCACCCAACCAGATCCTTGCATCCACAAGCATCTCCCCACCGCCCAACCCACCAATGCGCCATGAATCAACCACTGGCGCCAACAATAGCCCTAAAGATCAAGGGGAAATTGCCGTTAATCCCGACATGTTGTCGGGCCGCGACCGGCCGATCTGCAAGGAATCCCATGCGCAACAACCAACCCGTCACCCAGCAGGAGTTCGATTACCCTGCTTCGCAGATGCTCGTCTCGGCCACCGATCTCAAGGGCCGCATCCAGTACTGCAATCCCGCGTTTGTCGCCGTCTCCGGTTTCACCAAGGACGAACTGATCGGCAAGGCGCATAACATCATCCGCCACCCCGACATGCCGGCTGAAGCCTTCGCCGACATGTGGGAGACCATCGGTTCGGGCCGTCCGTGGACCGCGCTCGTGAAGAATCGCCGCAAGTCCGGCGATCACTACTGGGTGCGCGCCAACGTCACGCCCGTGTCCGAGCAGGGCACCGTCGTCGGCTATCTGAGCGTGCGCGTAAAGCCCAGCCGCGAGGAAGTGCGCGAAGCCGAGCAGCTCTACGCGCAGATGCGCGAAGGCCGTCTGCGCGGCCTGCGTCTGCAACGCGGCGATCTCACGCGCACCGGCCTCATCGGCGCAGCGAAGAAACTTTTGCACCTGCCGATCGCCACGCGTATCGGCATTGGCTATGCGCTTGTGCCCGCCGCGCTCGCGGCCGCCGGCGTCGCGGCCTGGCAGGGTCTGCCGCCCACGCCGTTCTGGTGCGCGTTCGGCGCTGCCGCCGTATGCAGCGTCGCCGCCTGGCGTCTGTCCACGCGCCATCTCGGCGCGCCGCTCGAGCAGATGTCGTCGGCCTCCACGCGCATGGCCGCAGGGGATCTGACCGCAACGCTCGCCATCGCCTCGAAGGACGATCTCGGCGATGTGCTGCAGGCGCTCAACCAGTTGCAGGCGAATCTCACCGCCATCGTCTACGACGTGCGCTCGCAGATCGACGGCATGCTCGACGCCGCGCACGAAATCTCCACGGGCAATCTCGATCTGTCGCGCCGCACCGAGCTGCAGGCGGCCTCACTCGAAGAAACCGCCGCGACGATGGATCAGCTCACCACCACCGTGCAGGCCAATGCCGAAGCCAGCACGCGCGCGCTCGATCTCGCCCGCGAGGCGCAGGACGCTGCGGCCCAGGGCGGCTCGCTCGCGGGCCGCATGGAGCGCACGATGGCCGGCATCACCGACGCCTCCAAGCGCATCGCCGACATCACCGGCGTGATCGACGGCATCGCGTTCCAGACCAATATCCTCGCGCTCAACGCGGCCGTCGAAGCCGCGCGCGCGGGGGAGGCAGGTCGCTCGTTCGCAGTCGTCGCAGGCGAGGTGCGCATGCTCGCGCAGCGCTGCGCGGCATCGGCGAAGGAAATCAAGCAGGTGGTCGATGCGAGCGTGCACGAGATCGCCCAGGGCACGGAACTGGTTGGCCACACCTCGGCGCAGATGCGCGCCATCGATGAGGCCGTGAGCCGCGTCTCGTCGATCATCGTCGAAGTCGCCAATGCGAGCGGCGAGCAGGCCGAGGGCATTCGCCAGGTGAATCAGGCGGTCGCCCATCTGGACAGCGCGACGCAGCAGAACGCAGCGCTGGTCGAACAGGCTGCCGCCACGGCGCAACGTCTGGCCGAACAGGCCGACGTGCTCGACGAGGCCGTGCGCCTCTTCACGGTTGCCGGCGCGCAGGCGAGCGAGCGCGATAACCCGGCGCGCCGCCCTGCCAAACGGCCCGCACGCGTGCAGCACGCTCAGGAGGAGGCCGCCGAGGTCTGAGCGCGCGCAGTGCCGGGGAAAGCCTGCGCGAAAGGGCGCCGTAATGCGATTGCGTGCTCCGTTTAAGCTGATAGATCCGCATTTGCCCCATCTCGACAGCAGGCATTCCACCCCGCAATATCCAAACCGTCAGCGCCCACCATGTGGGTTGCTGATCCGAGTAACAACGGCGTTTCGACGGCTCACCTGGCCTCTACCGGGTGAGCCGTTTTTTCTTGGCGCCGCCGCGCGAAAGGCCAGCACCGAAAGGTGAGGATCTACGGGAGCCAGATAACGGCTGGGCAAGGCATAGGGCCGCTTTGCGTCATGCCCATGACAATGCTTCAGGCAATGAAACAAGTTTCGTGCACCGTTGCAGGGCGCGCAAAAATGCTCGTGCAAACGTTGAGTCGCGTTAAACTGGCTGGCCGGGTCAGGCGGCGGCGCGCTATGTGCGCCCGCGCTCACAGCACTGAGACGCCGCACGGCCGACCCCGTACAATTGGCTCGACCACCTGTGAGGACAACATCAATGCGCACGACCGGGTCTTCCGGAAACATGACCCTGCTCACCGAGCATGACGAAGCCACCGGCCGCGAAACGCGTTCGCTGCGCCTCGAGTCTTCGGCCGACGGCAAGAGCCTGTTGCTGATAGAAGTCGACGAGCGCAAGCCAGGCATCCACCGCGAAGTGCGTTATGAAATTACGCCAGCGGAATTGATCGCGGCCATCCGCGCTCAGGGTGCCGAGCTACCCGGGGAATCGCACGCACGGTAAAGCTGGGTCGATCCAGCCACGCGCCCGCCAGTCGTGCGGGCCGCTTGCGCGAAGGCGCCGTCACGGTGTCTTCGCGCGTTCACACGCTTGTAGATCTCCCTGTATTTCAGCGCTGTTTTAGCACTCCCTTGCAGCGCTTCTGTTCCCAGCACTTCTTTAGTAGCCAGTCACTGATCCGCCCGTCGCGCTCCAGCGCTTAAGCGCAACGATTGCGCATTGCGCGTATGCTCCCCAACTCGCGTCTCAGGGCGCTTGCAGGCTCGCTTGCACGCCTTCGAAATGCGTCCATAATCGTTACGTTACTCTTCCAATTTTGCGCCGCCCGCGCGGCCCCTGGCAGGAAGTAAGCCGATGCTACATGACCTCATCGCGCAGTACGGCCCTGCGCTCGTATTCCTCAACGTGCTCGCCGGCGCACTGGGCCTGCCCGTGCCAGCCATGCCTGCGCTCGTCTTGTTCGGTGCCATGGCCGCGATGCACCCAGGTTCGATCGGGCAGCAGGTCGCGCCGGTACTTGGCCTGTCCGTCGTCGCCATGCTGATCGGCGACAGTGTGTGGTTTATGGCCGGCCGTCTTTATGGCGGCAACACGCTCAAGACGCTGTGCAAACTCTCGCTCTCGCGCGATACCTGCGTGAAAAAGACCGAGCGCTTCTTCGGCCGCTGGGGCGTGCGCGTGCTCGCCATCGCCAAGTTCGTGCCGGGGCTTTCGCTCGTCTCCGTGCCGCTCGCGGGTGCGATGGGCACGCCGTATCGCCAGTTCGTGGGCTTCGACGGCATTGGCGCCGCGCTCTGGTCGGGCACCGGTTTGCTGATCGGCGTTCTGTTCGCACCGCAGATCGACATGATGCTGGCGGGCGCGAGCCGCCTTGGGCGCTTCGCGGCGGTGGTGGTCGCGGTCCTGCTGCTTCTCTACGCGGCCTACCGCTGGCAGCGGCGCCGTCAGCTCATCAAGAAGCTGGCGAATGCGCGCATCACCGTGGACGATCTCTATCGCGCGATGGCCAACAAGCCGCCGCCCGTGGTGTTCGACATTCGTTCTGAGGAAAAGCGCAAGCTCGATCCGTTCATCATTCCGGGCGCGCTGTTCGCCGACGAGCGCAAGCTCGACGAGATCCTCTCGAAGTATCCGCCCGAGCAGAAGCTCGTGATCTACTGCTCGTGCCCCAATGAAATTTCCGCGGCCTGGATGGCGAAGAAGCTTGTCGAGGCCGGTTTCGTCGACGTGGTGCCGCTGCTCGGCGGCCTGGACGCCTGGCGCGATTCCGGGCGCGCGCTCGAATCGCTGCTGGTGACCCAGCATGCCGAAATGCAGGTCAACATCACGCCGAAAGCTGTCTGATTCCGCATGGCAGCCGGGCCGTATTCCGGCTGCCATGCGCATGAGGAGAATCGCCTGATGGGTTCCATTGCCACTGAGCCGCCTCGCTACGAGGCATCGCAGTCCACGCCGTCTTCAGCGCCGTCTTCAACGTTTTCCGACACCCAGCCGCAGCCCGCCGAAGCGCCGTTCTCGACGCTCTCCACACGGCGGCACCAGATGTTCCCCGAACTCACCGACGACGAGATCGCGCGCCTCGCGCGTTTCGGCGAGCGCCGTCATTGGGAGCCAGGCGAACTGCTGTTCCACACCGGCGACACCGGCCCCGGCATGTTCGTGCTGCTCTCCGGTTCCGTGAAGGTCTTCCAGCGCGACGGCCTGGGCCGCGAGCGCCTGATCGTCGAGCATGGGCGCGGACATTTCCTCGCCGAAGTCGGCCAGCTTTCGGGCGGCCCGGCGCTGGTCGACGGTCTTGCACTCGAACCGGTCGACGCCATCCTGATTCCGCCCGAAAAGCTGCGTGCGGCCATCGTCGCCGAAGCCGAGCTTGGCGAGCGCATCGTGCGCGCGCTGATCCTGCGCCGCGTCTCGCTGATCGAAAAAGGCGCGGGCGGCCCGATCCTCGTCGGCAAGCACAACGATCCGGCGCTGCTTGCCCTGCAAGGCTTTCTCACGCGCAACGGCCACCCGTATTCGGTGCTCGACGAGCGCGACGGCAGCAGCATGCTCAGCGTGATCGAGCGCTTCGCGGCGCGCTGCGCTGACCTGCCACTCGTGATCTGCCCCGACGGCAGCGTGCTGCGCCATCCGTCCGCGCCGGAACTCGCCACCTGTCTGGGTCTGCTGCCCGAGCTCAACGGCGATCGCGTCTATGACGTGGCGGTCGTAGGCGCGGGTCCGGCGGGTCTCGCCACGGCCGTTTATGCGGCTTCGGAAGGCTTGTCGGTAATCGTGCTCGATTCGCGCGCGCCGGGCGGCCAGGCGGGCGCCAGCTCGCGCATCGAAAACTACCTGGGCTTTCCGACCGGCATCTCCGGCCAGGCGCTCGCGGGCCGCGCATTCGTGCAGGCGCAGAAGTTCGGCGCGCATGTGGCGATTCCGGTTTCGGTGAAAAAGCTCCATTGCGACGAGCACCCGCGCCGCCTCGAAACCTGCAGCGGCGACGTGCGCGCGCACACGGTGGTGATCGCAAGCGGTGCGATCTACCGGCGCCCCAGCATCGCCGGACTCGATCGTTACACGGGACGCGGCGTCTATTACTGGGCCTCGCCGGTCGAGGCAAAGCTCTGCAAGCAGGAAAACGTGGTGCTGGTGGGCGGCGGCAATTCGGCGGGCCAGGCGATCGTCTATCTGTCGACCCAGGCGCGCCAGATCGACGTGTTGATCCGCAAGGCCGGTTTCGAATCGACGATGTCGCGCTATCTGATCGACCGTATCGCCTCGCTGCCCAATGTGAACGTGCACCCGCGCAGCGAAATTGGCGGACTGGACGAGGACGAAGCCGGGCTCGCCGCGATTCGCCTCAAGGCGCCGTGCCCGGAAGGCATCGATCGCTTCGACGCGCGCCATCTGTTCCTCTTCACCGGCGCAGACCCCAACACCGGCTGGCTGCGCGAATGCGGCGTGGCGCTGGACGCGAACGGCTTCGTGCTCACGGGCGCCAACGATGCGTCTTGCAGTCTTGCCACCTCGGTCGAAGGCGTCTACGCGATCGGCGATGCGCGCGCGGGCTCGACCAAGCGCGTCGCGGCGGCGGTGGGCGAAGGCGCGGCCGTGGTCGCGCAGATCCACCAGTTGCTGGGCGCCATGCCCTCGGTCGCCGCTCAGGCCGTGACGCCGGTGGCTGCGATGGTGGGCCTGCATGCGTGACGACGCGGCGTTCGAAAATGACGCCGAACTCGCCTCATCACGCGACGCCGCGGGCCTGACGCTACCGCTTGCGGCGGCGCGCACGCTGCATCTGGCCGCGCAAGGACTGCTTGCGCCGCCGCGCCGCAAGGCCACGCCGGACGATGTGCTGGCCGCGATCCGCCGCATGGCGCAACTGCAGATCGACACGATTCATGTGGTCGCACGCAGTCCTTATTTCGTGCTGTTCAGCCGCGTGGGCGCATACGACCTGCGCTGGCTCGACGCGCATCTGGCCGCTGGGCGTCTGTTCGAATACTGGTCGCACGAAGCCTGTTTCGTGCCGATCGAGGACTACGGGCTGCTGCGCCATCGCATGCTGGATCCCTCCGGCATGGGCTGGAAATACGCCGCCGAATGGCACGCGAAGCATCGCCGCGAAATCGACGCGCTGCTCGAACGCATCCGCGCGAACGGCCCGGTGCGTTCCGCCGATTTCGCGCGCGCCGAAGGCGACAAGGGCAGCGGCTGGTGGGACTGGAAACCGGAGAAGCGTCACCTCGAAGTGCTGTTCGCAACTGGCGCGCTGATGGTGGCGGAGCGGCGCAATTTCCAGCGCGTCTACGACGTCGCCGAGCGCGTGCTGCCCAACTGGAGCGATGCGCGCGACCTGCCCACTCGCGCCGACGCCGAACGCGCGCTGCTGCTGCGCACCGCCCACGCCTTGGGCGTGCTGCGCGCGGACTGGGCGGCCGATTACTATCGGCTGCCGCGCCGCCCTTATGTCGAAGCGCTGCACGCACTCGCCGATGCGGGCGAACTCGTACCCGTGCGGGTGGAAGGCTGGAAAGCCGATGCGTTCGTGCATCGCGAACACGCGCCGCTCATCGACGCCGCCGCTAGCGGCGCGCTGTCATCAACGGTTACGACGCTGCTTTCGCCGTTCGATCCGGTCGTTTGGGACCGCAAGCGGGCGGTGGCGCTGTTCGGCTTCGACTATGCGATCGAATGCTATGTGCCCGCGCACAAGCGCAAATACGGTTACTTCGCACTGCCGATATTGAGCCGTGGGAAATTGATCGGGCGCGTGGATGCGAAAGCGCATCGCGTCCAGCAGGTATTCGAAGTGAAGTCGCTACATCTGGAGCCGGGTGTACGCGTGAGCGGCCGGCTCGTCAGCGATCTGCGGCGTGCGCTGCAACGTTGCGCCGACTGGCATGGAACGCCGGAGTTGCGCATCGGCGAAGCGCCGGACGGCCTGGCCGAGGTGCTGCTTGAGCAAGCGCCAGGCGATGCCTGAGCCGCATCGCCTGGCGCTTACGTAACGCGCTTACGTAAAGCTAGCGTTCCAGCTTCACGCGCAGTTCGCGGGCCGCTTCAAGCAGGCCTTCGTAGCCAGAGCGCGCATGTTCGGGTAGATCCGGGTCGCCCACCAGCGCGCCCAGCGTTTCGATCAGGCTGAAGACGAGGCCTTTGGCCGCGCCCGCCGCGATATTGCCGCTTTTCACGCCTTCGTCGACGTGCGAGAACGCGGCGTTCAGATTGTCCAGATCGGTTTGAGGCGCATTCGTGCCCGGCGCTTGAGCGTCATGCTTTGGCGTGTCGTCGCTCGTCATGATGAATGATTTCCCCTTGCAAATGCTTCGTAGAAAGAATCCCGCCCTACTGTTATATACCCATCGCCGGTAGCCGTGCAATGACCGCCCACCACTCCCGAATCTTCTCACCTTTGCACGCAAAGCGTCAGTTTGCGCGCGGCCACCGTCTGATGTCGTTCATGTCGATAAAGAATAAAACGCCCGAAAAACAGGTGTTTTTTATCGGTTTGCGCAAATGACATCAGCATGACAGGGGTGTTTGCACGTCGTTTTGCACTCTGTTACCAGCGCTCCCGCAAATACTCACCATTGAAGCGCGCACGCGCTTTGCCGCGCGTTTCGGGTGAACGCCATGCTGCTGGCCAGATCGACGGCAAATTCATTTCATTGCCTGTTTTACGGCGCATTCCTGCAGTTCATGCCCACGGTCGTTCCCGCGTCGCCAGCTTAAAGGTGCGCGCTTGACGCCGATGTATCTCACTCCCGGAAACCCTCACCTTTGCCCTTCTTGACGCCGCCGCGCCGCATCTCCAGACTGTGCGAGTCCCCTTTTTCGCCGACCGCCCCGCACGCGCCATGAGCCAGATCACGCCTTTCGTTGCCGACCGCTTCCACCACGCCGCGCCCCACTACCTTATCGGCCGCCCCGCCTACTCGCCCGCGCTGATTCGCCGCGTCGCGCAGCGCGTGGGTCTCGACGGCACGCAACGTCTGCTCGATCTAGGCTGCGGTCCGGGCCAGCTTTCCCTTGCGTTCGCAAGCTGGGTAGCCGGTGCCACCGCCATCGACCCCGAACCCGCCATGCTCGAAGTCGCCGCACAGCTGGGCGCGGGCATCGCACCCAATATCGAGTATCGCCAGGGCAGTTCGTACGAGCTTTCGGCCGATCTCGGCGAGTTTCAGCTTGCGGTCATTGGCCGCGCGTTTCACTGGATGGACCGCGTGGATACGCTCGCGCGGCTCGATACGATCCTCGCTGCGCGCGGCGCGGTCGCGCTTTTCAACACCGCGCAACTCGACGATCCACAGCGTCCCTGGGCGGCGCAGTATCGCAACCTGCTCGACAGCTACGCCAACAGCGACGCCACGCGCGCGCTGCGCCGCTCGGCGGAGTGGGAGAGCCATACCGACGTGCTGGCGCGCTCGGCGTTCAGCGCCATCGAGCGCATTTCCGTGATCGAATACCGGCGTGTAAGTGCGGAGCAACTGAAGGCGCGTCCACTGTCGATGTCGAGTCTTGCGCGCGAGCGGCTGGGCGAGCGGCTCGATACGCTGCTGGCGGAAATCGACGCGATTGTCGCCGCTCACGGCAGCGATGGCTGGCTTGTCGAGCGCATCGAATCGACCGTGACGCTGGCCATGCGCGAAGCGCGCTGAAGCCACGCCAGGCGCGTTCGCGCCGCTTGCGTTATCGTATGAAGATGCCCTGAAACGAAAGGAATTGCGATGAGCTACGCCACCCAAGCCCCCGCCCGCAAGGAGATCGACGCGCTGCAAGGCCAGGCCGTGCTGGAATTCGGTACCGACTGGTGCGGCTACTGCCAGGGCGCGCAAGCGCTGATCGGCGACGCGTTCGCGAAGCATCCCGGCGTGCGCCGCATCAAGGTGGAAGACGGCCCGGGCCGCGCGCTAGGCCGCTCGTTTCGCGTGAAGCTCTGGCCCACGCTCATTTTTCTGCGCGACGGCGCGGAAGTCGCGCGCATCGTGCGGCCCGCTTCGGCCAGCGAACTCGACAGCGCCTTCGACACGCTCGCCTGAGCACGCGCACGCTCCCGTAAGTTCTCACCTTTAGCCGGTTAATGCCGCCGCCTCGCGCGGCGTGCATTCACTCCAGACCGGCCAGCAGGTCGTCGATGGCGCGATAGACGCGCTCCACCACGTCCGGTCCCACCTCTTCCTCGAGCGCCTTGTAGCGCGCTTCCAGTTCCTTCGTGATCGCCTTCACGAGCTGATGGCTTTTCTTCGTGAGCGTCACGAGCACGCGCCTCTGATCGTCGGCGAAACGCTCCTTGGTGACGAGGCCCAGCGCCTCCATGCGCGCCAGCACGCCCGCCATGCTCGGGCTGGAAATGGTGCACAGGTCGGAGATCTGGCGCGGCTCCAGCGGCCCGCTTTCGTTGAGCGCGCGAATCACGCGCCACTGCTGCTCCGTGAGTCCGTGCGCGGTGATGAGCGGGCGAAAACGCTCCATCATCTTTTCGCGTGCCCGCAGGAGCAGCATGGGCAGGTTGCGGTGCGCGACGCGCGTGGAGGTGCGTGAGGAATCGGACATGATGGCTTCGTTCAGGACGCGCGGCGCGGATATCCCTATGACCAGGGGAAACCCGCGAAAGTGGCGTCGATAGTTGACGCTGGATGATAGCAAGCGCAGAATCACTCACATATTAGTGTTTTCCGGGAAAGCGACCCACGCCATGTTTTCCGTAGACGATCATCTGTTGCATCTGGAAGGCGACGCTCTGCCGCGCGACGTCAGCGCCGCAGCCGCCTGCGCCCTCCTCGCGGGCGGCGCACGCTGCCGCGCGCCGGTTTCCGGCGCCGTGTACGGCACGCTGCTCAACGACCGCCATGCGCTCGAAGCGCTGGGCGACGCCGTCAACGCGCCGCCCTACAAGGCCCCGCCGCGCGCGCCCATTCTCTATCTGAAGCCGCGCAATACGCTTGCAGGCCACGGCGCACGCGTCGTCGTGCCGGGCGCGGAAGGCGTGCAGGTAGGCGCATCGCTGGGCATCGTGATTGGGCGCACCGCTACGCGCGTCGCAGCGTCAGACGCGCTCGACTACATCGCGGGCTACACGCTGGTCGCGGACCTGAGCGTGCCGCACGAAAGCGTTTATCGCCCCTCAGTGCGCTTTCGGGCACGCGACAATTTCTGCGTGATCGGCCCGGCGGTGCTCACCCGCAAGCACGTTGCCGATCCGGACCAGCTCGCGATCAGCGTCGACATCGAAGGCGCGCCGCGCTTCACCGCGAATACCGCCGCCAGCGTGCGCAATGTCGCGCAACTGCTCGCGGATGTAACCGACTTCATGACGCTCGCACCCGGCGACGTCATTACGCTGGGTGTGCCGCACGGCTCGCCCGTCGTGCATGAAGGTGCGCGCGCAACTATATCGATTGAAGGCTGGCCGGCGCTCGCCGTCGAATTCATGGGAGCCACAGCATGATGCGAGGACGCGTCGCCTACGCAGGCGCCATTCACGAAGCGTATCCGCACGAAGGCCAGCGCGTGCGTCTGGCCGATGGCCGCGTACGCGGGGAACACGAAGTTGTCTGGCTCGCGCCGTTCGAACCGGGCACGATCTTCGCGCTTGGCCTGAACTACGCCGAACACGCGAAAGAACTGCAATTCAGCAAGCAGGAAGAGCCGCTCGTGTTCCTCAAGGGGCCGGGCAGTGTGATCGGCCATCGCGGCTTCACGCGCCGTCCCGCCGACGTCACCTTCATGCACTACGAGTGCGAGCTGGCCGTGGTGATCGGCCGCGCGGCGCAGAATGTGAAGCGCGAAGACGCCATGCAGTACGTCGCGGGCTACACGATCGCAAACGACTATGCGATCCGCGACTATCTGGAGAACTACTACCGGCCGAATCTGCGTGTGAAGAACCGCGACGGCGGCACGGTGCTCGGCCCGTGGTTCGTCGATGCTGCCGATATCGCCGATGTCAACGCGCTCGACCTTAGCACGTACGTGAACGGCGAACTGAAACAGCACGGCAACACGCGCGATCTGGTCACCGGCATCGCAGAACTGATCGAATATCTGAGCGGCTTCATGACGCTCGCGCCCGGCGACGTGATCCTCACCGGCACGCCCGAAGGCGTCGTCAACGTGAACGCCGGCGACGAAGTGATTTGCGAAATCGACGGCCTCGGCCGCCTTGTCAACACGATCGCGTCCGATGCCGACTTCGGCCGCGCCACCACGACGGAATGAACACGCCATGTCCACAGGTCGCATTGAACACCTGATCGACGGCCGCGCCCACGCTGGGCGCGACTACTTCGAAACCGTGAATCCCGCGAATCAGGAAGTGCTCGCGGAAGTCGCGCGCGGCGGCGCGGAGGAAGTCAATCTCGCCGTAAGCGCGGCGAAGAACGCCTTCCCCGCGTGGGCCGCGAAGCCCGCGGCTGAGCGCGCCAAACTCGTGCGCAAGCTCGGCGAGCTGATCGCGAAGAACGTGCCCGAGATCGCACAGACCGAAACGAAGGACACCGGCCAGACGATCTCGCAGACGGGCAAGCAACTGGTGCCGCGCGCCGCCGACAACTTCACCTACTTCGCCGAAATGTGCACGACGGTGGACGGCCACACCTATCCCACCAGCACGCATCTGAACTACACGCTGTTCCATCCGACTGGCGTGTGCGCGCTGATTTCGCCGTGGAACGTGCCGTTCATGACGGCGACGTGGAAGGTCGCGCCGTGTCTGGCGTTCGGTAACACCGCCGTGCTCAAGATGAGCGAGCTGTCGCCGCTCACAGCTTCCATGCTCGGTCAGCTTGCGCTGGAAGCGGGCATTCCCGCAGGTGTCCTGAACGTCGTGCATGGCTTCGGTCAGGAGACGGGCGAACCGCTGGTGGCGCACCCGGACGTGCGCGCCGTGTCGTTTACGGGATCGACCGCAACGGGCAATCGCATCGTGCAGAGCGCGGGCCTCAAGAAGTTTTCGATGGAGCTGGGCGGCAAGTCGCCGTTCGTGATCTTCGACGATGCCGATTTCGAGCGCGCGCTGGACGCCGCCGTGTTCATGATCTTCTCGAATAACGGCGAGCGCTGCACGGCCGGATCGCGCATTCTCGTGCAACGTTCGATCTACGCGAAGTTCGCCGAGCGTTTCATCGAGCGCGCGAAGCGCATCACCGTGGGCGATCCGCTCGATGAAAAGACTATCGTCGGCCCGATGATCAGCCAGGGTCATCTGGCAAAGGTACGCAGCTATATCGAACTCGGCTCGAAGGAAGGCGCGACGCTCGCGTGCGGCGGCCTGGACCTGCCGGATCTGCCGGAAGCCCTGAAAAAAGGCAATTTCGTTCAGCCGACGGTGTTCGTCGACGTCGACAATCGCATGCGCATCGCGCAGGAAGAGATCTTCGGGCCAGTCGCCTGCCTGATCCCGTTCGCGGATGAAGCGGACGCCATCCGCATTTCGAACGACATCGCTTACGGTCTGTCGAGCTATGTATGGACCGAGAACACGGGCCGCGCGCTGCGCGTGGCCGCCGCCGTGGAAGCGGGCATGTGCTTCGTGAACAGCCAGAACGTGCGCGATCTGCGTCAGCCGTTTGGCGGCACCAAGGCCTCGGGCGTAGGCCGCGAAGGCGGTACGTGGAGCTACGAGGTGTTCCTCGAACCCAAGAACGTGTGCGTTTCGCTGGGCTCGCATCACATCCCGCGCTGGGGCGCTTGAAGCACAGACGCTGCACAGAAAAGACACAGGAGACAGCGATGGGCAAACTCGCGCTGGCAGCAAAAATCACCCACGTACCGTCGATGTACCTCTCGGAACTCGACGGGCCGCACAAGGGCTGTCGTCAGGCCGCCATCGACGGGCACAAGGAAATCGGCCGGCGCTGCCGCGAACTGGGCGTGGACACGATTGTGGTGTTCGACGTGCACTGGCTCGTGAACAGCGAATACCATATCAATTGCGCGCCGCATTTCGCAGGCAATTACACGAGCAACGAGTTGCCGCACTTCATCAAAAATATGGAGTACGAATATCCTGGCAACGCACAGCTCGGCCATCTGATCGCCGATGTCGCGAACGAGATGGGCGTGAAGAGCCGCGCGCACAGCGAAACCACCCTGGAACTCGAATACGGCACGCTAGTGCCGATGCGCTACATGAACGCGGATCAGCACTTCAAGACCGTGTCTGTAGCGGGCTGGTGCATGTGGCACGACCTCGCGACCAGCGCGCGCTTTGGCCTCGCGGTGCGCAAGGCGATCGAGGAGCGTTACGACGGCACGGTGGCGATTCTCGCGAGCGGCTCGCTCAGCCATCACTTCGCCAACAACGGCACCGCCGAGCAGTTTATGCACAAGGTCTGGGACCCGTTTCTGGAGCAGACCGACCGCAACGTGGTCTCGCTCTGGGAGCGCGGCGACTGGAAGACCTTCTGCGAAATGCTGCCGCTCTACAACGAAAAATGCTGGGGCGAAGGCGGCATGCACGACACCGCCATGCTGTTGGGCGCGCTTGGCTGGGATCAGTACGAGGGGCGCGCGGAAGTCATCACGCCGTATTTCGGCAGTTCGGGCACCGGGCAGATCAATGCCGTGCTGCCGGTTTTGCCCATCAAGACACCGCTGCCGCGCTGAACGCCGAAGGAGTTCCAGATGCCTCATCTCACCCTCGAATACAGCGCCAATCTCGCCGATGCAGCAAGTATCGGTCAGCTTTGCGAAACGCTCGCAAAGGTGCTCGACGCGCAGCGCGATGCCGATGGCGCACGCGTCTACCCGCGCGGCGGCATCCGCACGCGCGCGCTGCGTTGCGAGCAGTACTTCATCGCCGATGGCGATCCGGATAACGCCTTCCTGCACGGCTGTTTGAAGATCGGCGCGGGCCGCAGCGCCGAGGTGCGTCGCGCCACCGGCGAAGCGCTGTTCGACGCGATCAAGCAGCACTTCGCCGAGGCGTTCGACGCACATGGACTCGCGCTCTCGCTGGAGATCGTCGAATTCAGCGAAGAAGGCGCGTGGAAGCACAACAACCTGCACGCGCGGTTAAGGAAATAATCATGCTAGAACCGCAAGTCATCCGCGAACTGGCCGCCCAGCTCGACGAAGCCGAACGCACGCGCACGCAGTTGCGTCATTTCTCGCGCGCCCATCCATCGATGACCATCGACGATGGTTATGCAATCCAGCGCGAGTGGGTCAAGCTCAAGCTCGCGGCGGGCCACACGATCAAGGGGCGCAAGATCGGCCTCACCTCGCGTGCGATGCAGCGCGCCTCGCAGATCGACGAACCCGATTACGCGCCGCTGCTCGACAGCATGTTTATCGAAGCCGGTACTGCGATCCGTGCGGATCGTTTTATCGCGCCGCGCGTGGAAGTGGAACTGGCCTTCGTGCTGCAAAAGCCGCTGCAAGGCCCCAATGTGTCGCTCTTCGACGTGCTGGACGCCACAGCCTATGTCACGCCCGCGATCGAGATTATCGACGCGCGCATCGAGCAATTCGATCGCGAAACCAAAGCGCCGCGCAAGGTATTCGACACGATTTCGGATTTCGCCGCCAATGCGGGCGTGGTGCTGGGCGGGCGTCCCGTCAAGCCGCTCGACGTGGATCTGCGCTGGGTGGGCGCGCTGCTCTACAAGAACGGCGGCGTAGAGGAAAGCGGGCTGGCCGCCGCCGTGCTCAATCATCCGGCTACAGGCGTGGCGTGGCTTGCGAACAAGATCGCGCGTCACGACGAACGGCTCGAAGCGGGCGACGTGATTCTGAGCGGCTCGTTTACCGCGCCCATTGCCGCGCGCGCGGGCGACACGTTCCATGCGGACTATGGTCCGCTGGGCGGCATCGGTTTCAGCTTCGTTTGATTCCCCATTCATTCATAGTACTAACGAATACCATGCCCGTCCCAGTCAATACGTTCAAGCATGCGCTTGCGAACAAGCCGCAAATTGGCCTGTGGGCAGCGCTCGCCGATTCTTACGTCACCGAACTCCTCGCGACCACGGGCTTCGACTGGCTGTTGATCGACGGCGAACATGCGCCCAACGATCTGCGCAGCACGCTCGCGCAACTTCAGGCCGTGGCGCCTCATCCCACGCATCCGATCGTGCGCCCCGTGCGCAACGACGCCGCGCTTATCAAGCAGTTGCTCGACATCGGCACGCAAACGCTGTTGGTGCCGATGGTCGAAAGCGCCGACGATGCGCGCGACGCCGTGGCAGCCACGCGTTATCCGCCACTGGGCATTCGCGGTGTGGGCAGTGCGCTGGCGCGCGCCTCGCGCTGGAACGGCTCGCCCGATTATCTGCACGGTGCCGCCGACGAGCTTTGCGTGCTGGTGCAGGTGGAAACGGCGCACGCGCTCGCACAATTGCAGGAAATTGCCGCCGTGGACGGCGTGGACGGCGTGTTCTTCGGCCCGGCGGACCTGAGCGCATCCATGGGCCTGCTCGGTCAGCCGGGCGCGCCTGCGGTGCGTGAGGCGATCGTCGCGGGTATTCGCGCCGTGCGTGCGCTCGGCAAGGCCGCTGGCGTGCTGGCCGCCGATCGGACGATTGCGCGCGAGTATCTGGAAGCGGGCGCAAATTTCGTCGCGGTGGGCAGCGATGTTGCCCTGCTCGCGCGCAGCGCGAGTGAACTCGCGGCTGCGTTTCGTCCGTCTGCCAGCTAAATTATTCGACCTCGCCGCCTTGCGCCACGAGTTTCGCGAGCGCGCCCTGCAGCACCTCGCGCTCGTGCGCGCTTAGCGCGGTCAGAATCGCCTCGTTCTGCGCCGTCGAAATTGCCGACGCGCGCCGATAAGTATTGCGCCCCTGTGCGCTAAGCTTGACGAGCACGCCGCGCGCGTCCGCCGCGTTCGACGCTTTCTCCAGCAGTCCTTTGCGCTCCAGCGCGTCGGTCGCGCGGCTCGCCTGGCTGCGGTCGAGATTCGACACGCGCCCAAGATCCGATACCGATATCGGCCCAAACGCCCCCACGCTCAGCAAGATGCGCGCTTCTGTGAGCGAGAGCGAGAGCGCCGAAGAAAACGCTTCGTTCATCGTGCGGTCGGTCTGCTTTTTAAGCACGTGGAGCCGGTAGGTGAACAATTCTTCGATCTGATATTTCGCCGTTGTTGTCATGGTTCGTTTCTCGCGGGTTCGTTGGATGCCGCAGTGTCGCTAGCATAACATCGCAGCAACTCCTTAAAACAAAGGGTGTTTCCATAAAATTTGATGCTTGCGCACGCATTTATTTGGGCGTAGCATCGGCTCCATCGATCAGGAGACACCCATGAGCGCAACTGCCAAATCCACGCGGCCCGACTGGTGCGAACCACAGGAATGGGCCGCCCGCGTGCAGCTCGCGGCCACGTACCGCGTGTTTCATCAGCTTGGCTGGACCGAGCTGATTTTCAATCACATCACGTTGCGCGTACCGGGGCCGCACAAGCACTTCCTGATCAATCCGTTTGGTCTGACGTATGACGAAATCAAGGCGTCAAACCTCGTCAAGATCGATCTGGATGGCAAGATCCTCAGTCCCAGCGATTACCCCATCAATCCAGCGGGTTTCGTGATCCACAGCGCCATTCACGCGAACGTGGACGACGCGCATTGCGTCATGCACACGCACACCACGGCGGGCCTCGCCGTGGCATGCATGGAAGACGGCCTCGCCTACACGAATTTTTACTCGGCGCAATTGCACGGCATGGTCGCGTATCACGACTTCGAAGGCATCACCGTTCACGACGACGAGAAGCCGCGCCTGCTTGCCTCGATGGGCGACAAACGCCTGCTCATCCTGCGCAATCACGGGCTGCTCGCGCATGGCGTAAGCCTCGCGCACGCGTTCGCGCTACTCTGGACGCTCAATCGCGCGTGCGAAGTCCAGGTCGTCACCGATTCGATGCGCGGCAACGCGCTGCCCATCGAAGCAGCCATCACGCAGCGCGCCACACTCGACGCGCTACAGTTCTCGCCCGCGCACGGCGCCGGTGAGAACATCCTCGCGGCGCTGATCCGGCGCGTCGATCGTCAGGACCCCTCGTACAAGGAGTAAGCATTGAACGCCTCGCAGCGCAGTATCACCGTGGTGGGCGCCGGCGCGATCGGCGGTCTGATTGCCGCGCGCATCGCCCGTCTTGCGCACAGTGGCACGCAGGTCAGCGTGCTCGCGCGCGGTGCGCAACTCGACGCGATTCGCCGTGACGGCCTCACCATCATCGAAAGCGAAGACGAACGCTACACGGTGCGCGTGAACGCCACCCAGGACGCCGCCACGCTCGGCGCACAGGACATCGTGTTCGTCTGCCTCAAGGGTCAGGCGCTCGCCCAATCGGCGGCTTCGCTTGCGCCGCTCGTCGGACCGGACACGCATATCGTGTCGGCGATGAACGGCGTGCCGTGGTGGTTTCTCAGCGACTTCGGCCGGGCGCACGCCAATGGCCGGCTCGAATCGGTCGATCCGGACGGCGCGGTGTCGGCGGCGCTGCCGCCCGCGCAGGCCTCGGGCTGCGTCGTACACCTGTCTTCGTCGATCGCCGCGCCCGGCGTGATCCGCAAAGGGCGCGGCAATCTGCTGATCGTGGGCGCCGCGACCGCACGCATGGCCGCGCGCGCCGAAGAAGCGCGCGCCCTGCTCACCGAGGCCGGTTTCGACGTGCAGGCCCCTGAATCGATCCAGCACGAGATCTGGGCCAAGCTCTGGGGCAACATGACGATGAACCCCATCAGCGCGCTCACGCGTTCCACCGCAGATGTGATCCTCGACGATCCGCTCACGGCGCAGCTGGTCGCGGCGGTGATGACGGAAGCGCGCACGATCGGCGAGGCGCTGGGTATCGGCCTTGCCATGACGATCGAAGAACGTAATGCGATCACGCGCAAGCTGGGCGCGTTCAAGACGTCGATGCTGCAGGACGTCGAAGCGGGCCGCACGCTGGAAGTCGAAGCCTTGCTGGGCGCGCCTTATGAGCTTGCGCAACGCGCGGGCATCGCCGCGCCGTCGCTCGGCATGCTGTATGGACTTGCGCGGCAACTCGACGCGAATCTCGATGCGGCGCGGCGCACGTGCTAAAACTCGCAAGCACTGCGAAACCATCTGGAAAGCACGTAGTAAGAAACAAAACGCGCCCTTATTTCAAGGGCGCGTTTTGTTTGATCGCGATACGAGTAGCCTGCACAAGGCGAT
>NZ_DASZJJ010000335.1:0-3391 GCF_035948235.1 Paraburkholderia sp.
GTCACGATTCGGGCGATCCGTTCGATTGGGGCGAGCGTCTGCTCAAGCACTACGAGGACAATCGCGTCGATGGCCGCACCAAGACGATGATCTTCTCGGACGCGCTCGACATTCCCAAGGTGCTGAGTCTTTACGAGCGCTTCAAGGACCGCTGCCGTCTGGCGTTCGGCGTGGGCACCAATCTCACCAACGACCTCGGCTATCAGCCGCTGCAGATCGTCATCAAGATGGTCCGCTGCAATGGCCAGCCGGTCGCCAAGCTGTCCGATTCGCCGGGCAAGAACATGTGCGACGACAAGGCGTATCTGGCCTATCTGCGCCAGGTGTTCGGCATCGAACAACCGACCGAAGAGGAACTCGCGGGCCACTAAAGGTCAATTAAAGGCCGCGTCTCTGTCACGCGCCAGGCCGTAAAACGCGAGGCGGCGCGCCGGTATAATCGGCGCGCCGCCTTTTTCTTTGGCCTTTCCTTTTTCGACGAGGACGTTCATGGATACCACGGCCGCCCGCCGCAGCATACTCGCGCGTATCCGCGCGGCCCAGGGCCGCGCCGTGAGCGCGCCGACGCCCACGCCGCACGAACGCGAAGCCGTCGCCGACTATCTCGCGCGTCATCCGCAAGGGCCGCGTCCGGCCCTCGAAGGCGATCTCGTCGCGCACTTCGTCGAACAGGCGAAGAAGATGGCCACCACCGTCGACGAAGTCGCCCAACTCACGGATGTGCCTGCCGCCGCGGCGCGCTATCTCGCCGCGCTTGCGTTGCCGATGCAGGCGGTCGCCTGGCAGACGCTCGAATCGTTCGACTGGGCGAGTGCGGGCTTGAGCGTGGCGTTTCGCAAGCCCGAGGATCGCGATCTCGTCGGCCTGACCGGCTGCTTTTGCGCCACCGCCGAAACCGGCACGCTGGTGCTGCTGTCCGGTCCGCAAACCTGGGCATCGGGTGCCTTGCTGCCCGAAACGCACATTGCCGTGGTGCCGGCGTCGCGCATCGTCGCAGGTCACGAGGACGCCTTCGCGCTCATGCGCGCCGAACGCGGCGAGCTGCCGCGCGCGGTGAACTTCGTCTCGGGGCCGTCGCGCACCGGCGATATCGAACAAACCATCGTGCTGGGCGCGCACGGGCCTTATCGCGTTCATGTCGTCGTCGTGCATGGCGCGTGACGTTTTGAAGCGCGTCCTGCAAGTGAGCGGCGCGGCGCTCGCAATCTGCGCGGCGCCGTGCGCGCACGCGGCGGGCGTGGATGGCGCAACGCTTTCCCCGGCGTGGGGCGTGCCGTTCGCACTCATGCTGCTGTCGATCGCGCTCTTTCCGATGGTCGCGGCCAGCTTCTGGCATCAGCACTTCGGCAAGGTAGCGGCGTTCTGGGCGCTGGCATTCCTGTTGCCGTTCGCCGCGACGCATGGCGTGTCCGCCACGTATCCGCTCCTCGTGCACGCGCTGATCGACGAGTACGTGCCGTTTATCGTGCTGCTCGGCGCGCTATATACGATCGCGGGCGGCATCTGCATCTACGGCAATCTGCGCGGCTCGCCGCGCACCAATACGACGATCCTGTTGCTCGGCACCGCGCTTGCGAGCGTGATGGGCACGACCGGCGCGGCCATGCTGCTGATCCGGCCGCTCTTGCGCGCCAACGACAATCGTCGCCACAACGTCCATGTCGTGGTGTTCTTCATCTTCCTCGTGGCGAATGCGGGCGGCTCGCTCACGCCGCTCGGCGATCCGCCGCTGTTCCTTGGTTTTCTCAATGGCGTGAGTTTCTTCTGGACTACGCAGCATCTTGCCGTGCCGATGCTGTTCGTCTGCGCCGTGCTGCTCGTGGCGTTCTGGCTGCTCGATTCGTGGTTTTTCCGTCGCGAAGACGAAGCGCGTGCGGCCACGCTCGATCCGACGCCCGATAGCGGGCGCATCGCCATCGGCGGGAAGATGAACTTCGCGCTGCTTGCGGGCGTGATCGCGCTGGTGCTGATGAGCGGCGTCTGGAAGCCGGACATCGGCATCGATCTGCCGGGCGCGCGGCTGGAACTGCAAAACCTCGTGCGCGACGCGGGCCTGATCGTGCTGGCGGCGCTGTCGCTGTTCTGCACCTCGCGCACCGCGCGCGCCGACAACGGTTTCGACTGGGCGCCCATCGCCGAGGTGGCGAAGCTGTTCGCAGGCATCTTCGCGACGATCACGCCGGTTATCGCGATGCTGCGCGCGGGCGAGCAGGGCGCGTTCGCGGCGCTGATCCAGTTCGTCAACGACGCGCCGGGACAACCCAACGACGCGCTCTATTTCTGGGCCACGGGACTGCTCTCGTCGTTCCTCGACAACGCTCCGACGTGGCTGGTGTTTTTCAATCTCGCCGGCGGCGACGCGCCCACGCTCATGACGAGCGGCGCACGCACGCTCGCGGCGATTTCGGCGGGCGCTGTGTGGATGGGCGCGGTGACCTACATCGGCAACGCGCCGAACTTCATGGTCAAGGCCATCGCGCAGCAACGCGGCGTGCGTATGCCGGGATTCTTCGGCTATCTTGGCTGGTCGTGCGTGGTGTTGACACCGGTGTTCGCCGTGGCGACCTGGCTGTTCTTCGTCTAGCCTCGCCTGAAGTGGCAATGCAGCGACAATATCGCCAGGCAGTGATGTCTCAACCCCAGCAGTGTGGAGAGCAACGATGCAAAAGATTCTCGTGGCGCGCCCGATCTTTCCTGAAGTGATCGACCGGCTCAAGCAATATTTCGATGTCGACTGGAACAACGGCGAAACGCTGTCCGCCGACGCGCTCAAAGCGCGGCTCGCCGACAAGGACGGCGCGCTCACCATGGGCGAGCCGATCGACGCCGCCGTGCTGGCGGCCGCGCCGCGTCTACGCGTGGTGTCGAACATGGCGGTGGGCTACAACAATTTCGACATGACGGCCTTCAACGCCGCCCATGTGCTTGGCACCAACACGCCCGACGTGCTCAACGAAACCACCGCCGATTTCGGCTGGGCGCTGATGATGGCGACCGCGCGCCGCATCACCGAATCCGAGCACTATCTGCGCGCGGGCAAGTGGCAGAAGTGGTCGTTCGACATGTTCCTCGGCGCGGATATTCACGGCGCGACGCTGGGCGTGATCGGCATGGGCCGCATCGGTCAGGCGCTTGCGCGCCGCGCGCTGGGCTTCAACATGCGCGTGATCTATCACAACCGTTCGCGCGTCGCGCCCGAGATCGAGCGCGAACTGAACGCCGAATACCGCTCCAAGGCCGATCTGCTGAAAGAGGCCGATCACGTCGTGCTGGTGCTGCCGTACACGCCGGAAAATCACCACACGATCGGCGCGGCGGAATTCGCGCTGATGAAACCCACGGCCACGCTCACCAATATCGCGCGCGGCGGCATCGTCGATGACGCGGCGCT